>NZ_ANKP01000047.1:0-39495 GCF_000319775.1 Cupriavidus sp. HMR-1 | reverse complement strand
CGCCGCGCGCGGTGCAGGCCGCGCCGAACGTCAAGCGCCAGCGGCTGATCAACCGGCTCGATCTGGAGCGGGCGATGGTGGGACCCGACGGCTCCCACCCTGCTCCAGCCTCAGGTGCTGCCGGCCAGCGCCACCGCCCGACAGCCCCCCACAACAAACATCCCACCCCGCACAAAAAGCACGCCCGGACTGACATTTCTAATTAGCGGACGGAGTGACATCTCAGAACCCACTGGACAGTGAATGTAGGGGCTAAGTTGTAATGTCGTACCGGTCAACCAGGCGGCAACGAATGCGCTGATCGGGTCAAGTCCGTGCGGCGCGAGACAGGAAGCACCGGGCATCTGGACGAAATGTTCGTGGCGCTGCACGCTTCGAGACCTGGCGTGTCTTCGCCGGTATCACCCAGAATCCGTCCGCGGTCCATCGAAAGGCCGTCAATATCATCCTCATTGCGGACCATAACCATTAACGTGACAAAGCCGTTGCGCGGAGTATGGTCTAATAGCGCCGCACGACTCTCGGCTGGACCACGAAGTCCAGACTGCGCGGCGACACTGTCTAGTGGTGTACCGCCCTGTAAGACGCCAACTGCGCGTTCGTCGTGTGAGCCCCCTTTCAAACCTGGCGATCGAATGCATTCCGTACAGACCCACAGCGCCAACCGCCAACATGCCAAGCATGTTGCGTACGCCTGTGCCTGTGCCGATCTGCGCGACTCTGCTATTCCGCAAGTGATCGCCCAACAGGCTTCCCTTCTCGCCGTGCTTTTGTTAGCCGTGCGGGAAGCCAGGGACTAAATCGCAGTCCACCTGATCTTCCTGGCACGGCATCTTGCTCTGGGGGATGCGAGCGTTCGAAGGCGGTCTGCTGCTTGCTGTGCAGGCCGACAACTGGCCGCTCGCCCTCACCTCGATCAATTACCGAACCCAAGCCGGCTTCGATCCAATTCGGGTACCTGTCGCCTGTCATCTGACGTGGGCGGAATCTGCTCGCCGTGCGACGGCCCGGGCACGATTGCAAGCGGCGATTTCATTGCTATGGAACTCTCTCAAAACCTTATCAAGGCCAAACGCCCCTGCGCGGATGGATACAAATGGTTTCTGCGCAATCGCGACGGTGGTAGCGACTATCAACGGCTGCTCGATGCGCTGGTCCGCGCGGATCGCGTTGCGGATGCCTGCTGGCTGCTCCAGCAGTTTGGCCCGACCGATGCGGTGCTCATGCTGAATGCGCTCGACACCAAGGCGTTGGTCTTCGCCGGCACAGTGATTGTGAAAGGAAGCGTCGACGTCGAATCAGTGATCCGGGTCGGGCACAGCATCCGTGTCGGCGCGGGCATCCGGGCGGGGACTGCGATAGTGGCCGGTACGGATATCGACTGCGGAGGGAACGTCTACAGCGGTGGCACCATCGAGGCTGGCGACGATATCAAGGCCAGTTGGGGAGTCGAGGCCGAAACAAGGATCGATTGTGGAGGCAATCTCCGCGCCGGTTGGTTTGTCACCGCCGGCGAGCGCATATCGACGCATGGCAACCTGTTCGCTGGAGACGGCATTACCGCGCAAGGCGCTATCCATTGTGGCCGTGGGATCAGGGCCGGCGAGAGCATTGACGGACAGCATGACATCATTGCCGGCTGTGGCATCGAGGCTGGCGGTGCCATTCACGCCGGTCAGCACCTGGAAGCGGGATGGGGTATCAAGGCCAAAGGCTCCATCGTTGCCGAAGGGGCCATCAAGGCTGGCGAGGGAATCCAAACCGAGGAAGATATTCTGACCGGCGCAGGCTATGGCATTTACGCGGGCCTGAATGTGCGCGTCGACGCCTGGGACGATTGCGCCCGTATCATTGCGCGGCAAAAACCGACCGAGTTGATTAGCGGAAGCTGGGGCCCCCGCTGAGGACTGGCGCCGATCTGCAGGCATGTCATCCGTGCGTCCCTAGCGTCGCAGGATGACATGCGTAGCCTTTTCGGTGGCCACGGACTCAACGCACGTGTATCCCAGCGCTCTCAAGTCGATCCCTTCGAACAGCGATTCTCCCTGGCCAAGCAGAACCGGCGAGATGGCGATGTGCAGTTCGTCGATGAGGCCTTCGCGAAGATACTGCCTGATCGTCTCCGGACCGCCGCCAATCCGCACGTCCATGCCGGCTGCGGCCTCGCGGGCGCGGTCGAGGGCCTCGCGAATGCCGCCTGTGATGAAGTGGAACGTTGTCCCGCCCTTCATCTCGACGGAGGGGCGCGGATGATGGGTCAAGACGAAGACTGGAACGTGATACGGGGGACTGTCGCCCCACCAGCCGTTCCAGTTCATGTCCGGCCAGTCCCCACGAATGGGCCCGAACATGTTCCGCCCAAGGATCCAGGCGCCGACATTCTGAAAGCCGCGCGCGGCGAAGTCATCATCAACCCCGGTCGTGCCGCCGTCCTTGCCGAACAACGATCGCTGGAACGTCCGTGTCGGGACGAACCACTGATGGAGTTCTGTCCCGCCAATGCCTAGCGGATTGTTAATGTCCTGATTCGGACCCGCTCCGTATCCGTCGAGCGAGATGGTGAAGCCGTTAACGCGAACGCGTGCCATCGTTTGCCTCCGTTTGCCACCGTTTGGACGCCAAGAGGAAATCCAGGGCCCAGACAACGGATGTCGACCATCAGATACCGCGCCGCGCCATCCGCCTCGCCAAGCTACCGCGACTCCTCAACCGGCACAAGGATCGTGTCGCCAATCGCCACCAGCTTGCGCGCATTGTCCTCTCCCAGCGCATACAACTCGGCCTTGGTGAAGACCTGCTTTTTGCCCGCTTTTACCACCTTGCCCTGGGCGATAAACCGATGCCCAACCGCCGGCGCTAGGCAACTCACGGCGATGTGGGATGCCAGGACGCGGCCGGAAACTGTTGCGGCGGCAAAGCCGCATACGGTGTCGAGCAAGGCCGAGATCAGCCCGGCGTGCAGGAAGCCGGAATATTGCGCCATGTCTTCGGCGCGCCAGTCCATCCCCAATTCCGCTTCGCCGTCACCCGCGCGCAGGACCTCGAACCCGGCCCATCGGTTGAAAGGCGCGGTGGCGCTGATTTGCTGAATCAAGGCAAGCTTGTCCTGACGTTCCATGTACGTTCTCCTCGATATTATGTAGACCACTCTATATAATTCGATCAGGGAAAACAAGGCAAGGACCCGAACGACATGTCAGCAGCCGCCAAGCATCGTGATGCGATCGTGCAGAGTGCCGTCGCGCTTTTTCGGAAACAGGGTTATGCGGGCACCGGTCTGAGCGACATCCTCGGCGCGAGTGGCGCGCCAAAGGGGTCGCTTTACTACTACTTTCCGAACGGGAAGATCTCGATCGGCGTAGCGGCAATCGAGTTTGCTGGCAATAAGGTCGCGGCGACGCTGGAGGAGTTGGCGCGCCAATCTGACTCGCCTTCCCGCCTGATCACGCAGTATTGCGGACTGCTTGCCGGCTGGATGAAGCAATCTGAATTTCGGGACGGCTGCCCGATCACGACCACGCTTCTGGAACTCGCGCCTGAGCACGAAGACATCCGGCAGGCCGGCGAGGCAGCATTTGGCGCGTGGGCCTGCATCATCGAGCAGGCGCTGCTTCGAAGCGAAGTGGAAGCGCCCCGGGCGCACCGGCTTTCCCGCATGGCAATGGCCACGATCTCGGGAGCGCTGGTCCAGATGCGCGTGCAGAAGAGCGCCACGCCTTTGCTGGATGCCGCAGCCGAACTCGAGCTGCTATTTGAGACGGCCGTGCCGAATCGACGGCCAGGTTGAGCGCATAAGCCCCCTGCCCTGCGCCCTTCCCCGGTCAAATCAACCTGCCGACGCCGACCAGGCTGTCTCCTTGTCCAGCGGGTACACCGGCCTGGAGACATTGCGGAACGGGAACATCTCATAGCGCGAACTGGTCACGCCTTCGCTATCGCATTCGATCACTGACTTCGCGATCGGCACGAAAACCGGCCTGCAATACATGCGCGACTTCAGGATCAGGAACCGTGCAGCGTGAGGGTCCACGCCGATATGGGTGAAGATGCCAAGGTCCCAATGCTCTTGCGGCGTTTCGGTGACGATGACCTTTGCCGCACCGGTATCGAGCAGCACCGTGCGGCCCATCCGGATGCGCTGGCCCGTATACGTCGGGCCGGTGATGACGTATTCCCCGTCGCTGATCGCGGTGACCTTGCCGGATAGCGGCTTTGATTCCGGATACACGTTGAGCTGGGGCGCGGCCACCTTGTCGCCGACGTTGAGCGTGACGCTTGCTCCCACGCCTGCCGCGATCAGTTTGGCCACGGCTTCCGGGTCACACACCGGGCCGACTGCGATGCCATCCAGGCCCTGGGCCAACGCCTCGTGCAGAACTGCCATGTTGTCGCAGGTGCCGCCCGACATGCAGTTGTCACCATGATCGAGGAGCAGCACGGGACGGTGCTCGGCGGTGGCGTTCGCCGCAGCCGCCGCCATGGCGATGGATGTCGGCAATGGATCGGGTCGATATGTGAAGCCCTCGCGCTCTTCCCAGATCTGCGCCGCGATGCGCTCGGCCACTTCGTCCGCCTTCTGGCGATCGCCATTGCCCACCACGATCACGCTGATGCACGGCGCCGGAATGTCGGCCAGACCAAAGCCGGCCAGGATGGATACCGCCAACATGCCGCCCTTTTCCGCCTCCTTGGCCAATGCCACCGCCCGTTGCATGGCCCCTTCGTCGGTGCGGCTGCGCAGGGTATGGGTTACAAGCGGCGGTCTGCGCCACGCCATGACGGGACGCACGCGCCCGGCGATCATCTCCAGAAGCAGGCGGCCGGCATGTTCGCCGGTTTCGTACATGTCGATATGCGGATAGGTCTTGAAGCTGACGGCAATGTCGGCATGATCGATCAGCGGCTGCGTGATATTGCCGTGCAGATCGAGCGCAACCGCGATCGGCGCGTCGGGCAGGACCTGGCGCAGGCGCCGGAGCAGTTCTCCCTCGCCATCGTCGCTGTTCTGCGCGACCATCGCACCGTGCAGATCGAGCATCACCGCATCACAGCCAGCCGCCGCCGCGACGATCGTGTCCGTCAGGTGCGTATAGGCGTCAGCGGCCACACGGCCGCTTGGGTTCGCGCCGGCGATCACCGGCACCACGATTTCCGCGCCCGCCGCTTCGGCGAGGTCGATGAACGCGCCGGCAGCAGTGCGTGTGCCCTTGGCGGCCCGATACCCTTGCGCCCCGTACCGTGGGCTGAAAGACTCAAGCGGTGTTGCCACCGGCGAGTATGTGTTCGTTTCGTGGTTGAGCCTGGCGATCAGAATCTTCATGGGTGTCCTGAATGATCGGAATGATGTCGACGATTACCGATTGGCCGCATCGAGCATGGCATGGAGCAGCACGTTGGCCCCCGCCTCCAGGTGCTCCGGCTTCGCATCCTCGATTTCGTTGTGGCTGATGCCGTCCTTGCAAGGCACAAAAATCATGGCGGTCGGGGCCACGCGCGCGAGATAGACCGCGTCGTGGCCAGCGCCGCTGATAACGTTCATCTCCGAATGGCCGATCCGTCCGGCGCCCGCGCGAATGGCACCGATCAGCCGCTCGTCGAATGGCTGTGGAGGGAAGTAGACAACCTGCCGGACATCGATCGAGATACCGTTACGTACCGCCAGGTCGCGCGTCTGGGCCAGGAACGTGTCGTGCATCGAGGTCAGTAAGCGGTCGTCCGATGCGCGAAGATCGACGGTCATGTTGACGCGTCCGGGAATCACGTTGCGGGAGTCAGGATGGACCGTCAGGCAGCCCACGGTACCGCGCCCGTGCGGCGGATGGTCCAGCGCGATACGGTTGACGATGCCGACCAGCTCCGAAGCCGCAAGCAGCGCGTCCTTGCGTAGCGCCATCGGTGTCGGTCCCGCATGGGCTTCCATGCCCGTGATGGTGACGTCGTACCAGCGCTGCCCCAGCGCGCCAGTCACGACGCCGATCACGGTGTCGTGTGCCTCCAGCACCGGCCCCTGTTCGATATGAGCCTCGAAGTACGCGCCGGGCCTGGGTTCGCCAATCGGTGCCGAGCCCGCATAGCCAATGGCCTCGAGTGCATCCTTGACGGAGATACCCTCGCGGTCGGTCTGCACGAGCAAATCCTTGAGGACGAATTCTCCGATGAACGCGCCAGATCCCATCATCACGGGCACGAACCGAGATCCCTCTTCGTTCGTCCAGACTGCCACTTCGAGCGGGGCCTCGGTGACAATGCCGTGGTCGTTGAGCGTCCTGAGGACCTCGATGCCGGCGAACACGCCGTAGTTCCCATCGAATTTGCCGCCTGTCGGCTGGGTGTCGATGTGGCTTCCGGTCATGACGGCCGGCAGGCTGTCGTTGCGGCCACGTCTGCGCGCGAAGATATTGCCGATGGCGTCGACGCGGATCGCGCAGCCGGCTGCTTCGGCTTCCTTCACGAAGAAATCCCTGCCCTGGCGGTCCAGGTCAGTCAATGCAAGCCGGCAGACGCCCCCTTTGGGAGTTGCGCCAATCTCGGCAAGGCGCATCAGCGTGTCCCACAGGCGGGAGCCGTTGATGCGCACATCATGTCCGATGCCGGCGGATGCTTGGGTGTTGCTCATGCGTTCTCCAGTGCGATGGCGGATCAGACGGTAAGGCCGACGCCGAGGTACTTGTCCTTGACCGCGTCGTTGCGGCGGAACTCCTCGTTGCCGCCGGTGTAGACCACCCTTCCCTGCTCGATCACCACATGCCTGTCAGCGAGCTGCATGCAGACCTCAAGGTTCTGCTCCACCAGAAGAATGGGGACGCCCGCCGCCTTGATGACCTTGAGCTGCGCGACGATCTCTTCGACGATGACCGGTGCCAGCCCTTCCACGGGCTCGTCGAGCATGAGCAGGCGCGGATGGTTCATCAGGGCCCGGCCGATCGCAAGCATTTGCTGCTCGCCCCCGGAAAGCTGCGCGCCACCATTGCGGCGCCGCTCGCGCAGACGCGGGAAAATCCGGTAGACATCCTCAAGCTGCCATGGCGACGCCTTTCTTGCCGCCAGCTTCAGGTTTTCCTCGACGGTCAGCAGCTTGAAGATGCCCCTGTGCTCCGGCACGAAGCACAGGCCTTCGCGCGCGATCCGGTGCGGGGCCATTCCCGCAACGTTCTTGCCATGAAACAGCACACGCCCGCCGCGTGGGGGCACGATGCCCGCAATCGCCTTCAAGGTTGTCGATTTGCCGGCGCCGTTGCGGCCCAGTAGCGTGACCAGTTCTCCATCGCCAATGGCAAGGGAGACGCCTTGCAATACATGGCTCTTGTCGTAGTAGCCATGAATATCCTGTACGTCGAGCATCATCCCTTGCCTCCGGTGATCATGTTGCCGAGGTAGGCCGCCCGGACGCGAGGATCGCTGCGCACGTCGGCTGGCGCGCCCTCCATCAGCACCTTGCCCTGCTGCATCACGGTGATGGTGTCCGAGATATCCATCACGATGTCCATGTTGTGTTCGATCAGTACGACGGTATGGTCCTGGACCAATCCACGGATCAACCGCTTCATCGCGCCCAGATCGTCCACGCCCATGCCGGAAGTCGGCTCGTCGAGGAACACGGCGCGGGGCCGTGCCGCCAGCGCCATGCCCACCTCCAGCCGCCGTTGCTGGCCATGCGAGAGCACGCCGGCAGCGGAGCCCGATACATGGGTGAGTTCAAGCCGCTCCAGCACGTGGTCGACAACCTCGGCGCAGGCGAGGTCGCCGGCCGGCAGACGCCATCCATTCATCGCCTTGCGGGGCGAGGTGCCAAGCGCCGCCAGCCGCAGGTTCTCGCGCACGGACAGGTTGGGAAACAGGCTGGTCACCTGAAAGGATCGGGCGATGCCGCGCTGGACCCGCTGATAGTCGGCCTCGGCCGTGACATCCTTGCCCTCGAACACGATTCGCCCCGCGCTGACTGGCCGCGTGCCGGTCAGCATATGGAACAGGGTTGTCTTGCCGGCGCCATTGGGGCCAATAACGGAGTGAACGGTCCCGGGCATCACGCGCAGGTCGACCCCGCCCAGCGCCATGAATTTCCCGTATTGCTTGACGATGCCCGTGGCTTCAAGAATCGGCGTGCTCATGCGCGCTCCTCCTGGGTGGATGCGGTGCCCGTCACGCCTCGCAGGCGTGCCGCGATGGTCGATCCCAGGCCCCACAATCCGCGCTGCATGAACAGGCTGACCGCGATAAGCAGGAAGCCCAGGAGCATGAGCCAGCGCGGCCAGAGCGTGGACAGCCAGTCCGCCAGCAGGACGTAGAACGCCGCGCCGAGCACCGAGGCGAAGATATTGCTGGTGCCGCCGATCACCGTCATGATCAGGATCATTTCGCTCGCGTGGTAGTCGATATTCGCCAGCGGCGCGATACCGGTCAGCATGGCGTGCAAGGCGCCGGCAAGCCCCGTCACGGCGCCGGAGATCATGAATGCCAGCAGCTTGAAGGCCCGGACGTTGTAGCCGACGGCGAGCGCCCGTTCCTCGTTGTCGCGAATGGCCAGCAGCGTGCGGCCGAGGACGGATTCCGTGACGCGCAGAACGAGTGCGAAGACAATCAGGAACAGCACCGCCACGAATCCGTAGAATCCCCACGACGACGTCAGATCGATCAGGGCGTGCCCGCCGATGGAAATCGGGGGACGCGGGATGTCGAGCAAGCCGTTGTCACCGCCGGTGATGCCGGGCGCGGTGTAGGCGAGGAAGTAGAACATCTGCGCGAACGCCAGCGTCAGCATCACGAAGTACGTGCCGCGCTGACGGATGGAGAACCACCCTACCAGCGCCGCCGTCGCCGCGCCGATCACGGCGGCGCCCAGCAATGCCACCGGCATCGGCAGGCCGCCGGCACGTGTCAGCGCCAGGCCAACCGCATAGCTTCCCAATCCAAAGAAGATCCCCTGGCCGAATGACAGCAGGCCCGTATACCCGAGCAGAAGATTGCAGGCCATGGCAGCCATGCCATAGATCAGGACTTCGGTCGCCAGCGTGCCCGAACGCATCGTCAGCGGGAGCAGCAGCGTGACGCCCAGCGCTAGCCACCAGTAGCGGTAGCGAAACAACCATTCTCTGCTTGACGCCATCATCCCCTCCCAAGCAGGCCGTGCGGACGCAGCAACAGCACCGCGGCCATGGCCACATAGATCATCAGCCGGGCACCTTCCGGCCAGAGCGTGCTCATCAGGCTTTGCACGATGCCAACAAGCAGGCCGCCCACCAGGGCGCCAGTGAAGCTGCCCATGCCGCCGATCACGACCACGATGAAGGCCACCCCCAGGGCTTCCACGCCCATGAACGGCTCGGCGCCCCGGATCGGCGCGGCGAGGACGCCCGCGATGGCGGCAGTCCCCGCGCCGAGCGCGAACATCAGGCTGAACAGCCGGAAAACATTGATGCCGAGCAGCGAGACCATTTCCGTGGATTCACTGCCAGCGCGAACGGCACTGCCGATACGGGTGCCTTCGAGCAGCCACCACAGCGCAACGGCAAGGAGGGCCGTGAAGCCGATCACGAAGAGGCGATACTTCGGATAGACGAAATCGCCCCACATCACCACGCCTTGCAGCACATCGGGAGGCGGTACGTCGACACCTAGCGGGCCCCAGCCGACAATGATGAGTTCCTGGATCGCCAGGGCCAGGCCGACCGTGATGAGGATGTGGAATTCGTGCGGCTGCGCGTAGACATAGCGAAGCATCACCTTTTCCGTGAGCCATGCCAGCGCGCCGATGATGATGGGTGCCAGGATGAGCGCCGCCCAGAAGTCCAGGCCGAACTGGAGCGCCTGGAAGCACAGGTAGGCGCCAAGCGCGTAGAACGCGCCGTGGGCGAAATTCACGAAGCGCAAGAGACCGAAGACGATCGACAAGCCTACTGCCAGCAGGAAGTAGAGCATCCCGATGCCAACGCCATTGATGACCTGCAACAGATAGACGTTCATAAACCGTGCGAATGTGGGAGGCCGCCGGACCGCGGCAGCGCGGTCCGGTGCATCGAATATGACTTGAGATGTCCGCGGTCAGAACGACCGCGGTTTCGCGCGGCTTATGCCATCTTGCACTGCGTCTGATCGAGCGGCAGGAATGCTTTGCCCACGCTCACGATCTCGGCAAAGTCATCCTTGTCCTTCATCCTGGACTTGGCTTTGCCCTTCAACAGATAGTAGTTCTTGAGTACCTGATGGTCGCCGGCCCGGATCTCTTCGGGACCCGTCAGGCCCTCGTACTTCAGACCTTCCAGCGCCGCCACCACGGCCTTCGGATCGGCCGAGCCTGCCTTGATCATGCCGTCCACCAGGATCTTCGTGCAGATATATGAGCCGGCAAGGCTGTAGTTCGGATTCGCCTTGAACTTCTCGTTGGCGCGCTTGACCAGATCGCGATTCAGGGGCGTGTCCACGCCGTGCCAGTACTGCGCGCCGAAGTAGACGCCTTCGCAGAGGTCGGCGCCGAGCGATTCGAACTGTTCCAGACCCGACGCCCAGGCGACGAGGATGGTGCAGTTCTTCTTCATGCCGAAGCTCACGGCCTGCCGGAGGGTGTCCGACGACTGCGAGCCGAAGTTCAGGATCAGCAACACATCCGGCTTGGCGGCCATCGCATTGGTGAGGTAGCCGCTGAATTCCTTCTCGGTCAGCGCGTGATAGCTGTTGCCGACGTGCTCGATGCCCTTTTCCTTGAAGATGGCCTTGGCCGCGGAAAGCAGTCCGTCGCCAAACACATACTGGGGGGTGATCGTGTACCAGCGCTTGGCCTTCGGCATCGCTTCGATCAGCGGTCGCACCGTGCGTTCGATCGCGCCGTAGGTGGGAACGGACCAGCGGAACGTGGCCCGGTTGCAGTCCTTGCCGGTGATTTCGTCGGCGCCAGCGGTCGTCACGAACACACCGCCAAGCTTCTCCGCTTCCTTGCCCATGGCAAGCGATTCCGAGGACAGGATGCCGCCGGCAAAGTAGCGCGCGGCTTTCTGCTGCGCCAGCTCCTGCACCTTTCTGACCGCCGTGGCTGGCTTGCCCTCCGTATCGAGGACGCTGTACTGCAACGGGCGTCCCAGGACCTTGCCATATTGCTCCACGGCCAGTTTCATGCCGAGATCCGCGAACTTTCCGTTTGCCGCGAACGCGCCGGACATCGGCACGGGACACCCGAGCTCGATGGCCTCCCCGGCTGCCAGGACACTGCGTGAATAGGTCACTACGCCAGGGACTGCCGACACGGCAGCCAACTTCAGCAAATCACGACGGTTCACGGCTCACTCCTCGTTAGGTGGGGATCGTGTTGTGGCGAAGCTTTTGGCGCCGTATGTGGCACCTGGCCCCGTCCAGCTTTATTCCGCCTCCTGGCGCGACGCAGCGAGAGGCAGGTCGATTGCATTTATCCTATTTATCATCATAAATAGAATAGAATCATCTTAGGAGGCTGGAAAACGGCTTGTCAATGAATGCGGGGTCAGGGTTTACGCAGCCCCGCTGATTCCGTGGGCGTCCTCGTCGGATCAGCCTGGCGCTGCCCTTTCGTCCGGGTGCGGCAGCCGGGCCCTGATGGATAGAATGGCGCCCAGTGGCTGACTGGGCGAGGCATGCAGGTCCAGCAAACGTGAAGGATTGCGCAATGTCGATGTTTCGCGAAGCGAAGGAAGGTGCCATTGGAATCCGCAAGCAGAAACGCGCGGACCTCGTGGCTGAAGAACTGAAGCGGCTGATTACCCAGCGCAACCTCAAGCCGGGCGACAAACTGCCTCACGAGATCAAGCTTCAGCAGATGTTCTCGGTCAGCAAGAGCACGATTCGGGAGGCACTGAAGTCGTTGGAGGTCCAGGGACTGATCAGTGTCAGCACCGGGCCTTCGGGCGGTGCCACGATCGTTGAAGTACCGCTGGATCGCACGTTCCAGCTCATGCAGAACTATCTATTCTTCAAGGACGTTGGCATAGCCGATGTCTACACGGTCCGACGGCTCCTGGAGCCCGAGTTGGCCGCCGGCGCGATCCCGCATTTGACCGAGGATGATTTTCTGGCGCTCGAGCGCACGATCGACTTGTGCGACCCGGCGTCACAGGCTGCCGCCGGCACCAGGATGCTGGACCAGCGACAGGAGGATCTGACCTTCCACGACATCCTGGCCGCGGCGAACCCGAATCCGATGCTGCGCTTTTGCTGCGAACTCATCAACGAGATGATTCGCCAGCTAGTCGTGTTCGGCAACGAGACGCCGGCGTGCGAGCACGAACGCTTCGGGGCCGCCAACGTGGTGTTCCACCGGCGCATCGTGGCGGCTGCCCGCGCGCGCGATGCGGAGGCGGTGCGGTCGCTGATGTCGGCGCATATGGAAGAGTGCACGCATTACGTCACGCGCATGAACGGCCGCGTGCATGGCAGGCTGGTCCTGGATTCCGAGATGACTCGGCGGACATGGCTGAAGCCCAGTGAGACGGCTGACAAGGCTTGATCAGCCTCGTCGCTCGCGCACGATGCTCTGGAGTCCTACAGATAGGTGATGGTTACGATGTAGCCCACTGGCAGGGCATCCGTCGCGCTGGCACCGGCGCCGAGTACCGCTTTTACGTTTATCAGATTGGGGCCGATGCGCGTATCGCGAGGAAGTTGGCGGATATCGCTCAGCGTTCGGGTCGTCATCGTTCCAGCCTCGCTACACGTGGTTGATATCCCTCGCGATTGGCTGACCTGGGTCATCTGGCATGAGGGTTCCGTGATCGCGCCGCGAAACTGGATGGTGCCGGCCCGCGCAGTCCCAGCCAAAGAGATCGCGCCCATCAACACGAGCAACAGAGATAGCCTTGTCCCCGGCATGATCACCCCCGAACGTGGATCGTTGTTTATCCATCAACGGCGGCCATGCTGAATACTTTAGGCAATTCCTTGCTTCATGGGGGCCCACGCTGGCAATGGGGCCAGCCTCATCGCCAGAAAATGACTATGCTGGTAGCACGAGTCTGACAAGGAGGAGGCAGGCATGGATTTTCTTCCGTTGGTGCGATGGAGCCTCGGAGCCGTTGCGGCGGGTCTGATCGCCGGGTGCAATGCCCCGCAACGTAATCACGCCATGCCCCCTGCCCCCGCGCCGCCACGCATGAACGTGCCGGCCTCCGACGTCTACGATACGCCAGCACCCAGCCCCGCTCCACCTGCTCAACCTGACGCGCCGCGGCAGAGGCAGTAGACGACGTTGAGTTGATCGTCCGTGGCGCTGCCGCGGCCTCCGGGGAGGGACATGCAGCCGCTGTATCCCAGCCTAGGTCAGGCCTTGCCGGACCCCGTGCGCCCGTCGGCGTCCTGGTTGTCTGGGTTCCATCGCTGGAGACACGCGCGCAAGGCATTGAGCTGTGTCGGTTTGAACATGCACTCGTCGATGCCGGCCTCCCTGCAGCGCTGGACTTCTTCGGCTTCGGTGCTGGCCGTGATCGCGACGATCGGGAGGCGATGGGCGTCCGTTCCGGCTTTGGCTTCGGCTTCGCGGGCGCGAAGCTGTCTTGCCAGTTCATAGCCATTGACGTTCGGCATGTGGCAATCCGTGATCAGCATCGCATAGGCCGTCTTCTCGGCGGCGTCGAGTGCCTGCTGCCCGTCGACCACGGCATCGCAGGCATAACCGAGCAGCTTCAGTTGATGCTGCAGCAGGATGCGATTGGTTTCGTGGTCTTCCGCCACCAGGATCAACTTGCCAGATGCCAGCGCCTGTTCGCGCGTCACTGCGTGCGCAACAGGCTTCAGCTTGGCCTGCGTCGGGGTGGCGACAGTGCGCGCCCGGGCCTGCATGGCGGCAGTCGTGACCGCGTTGATCGCGCGCCAGCTCAGAGCATTGCTGCTCAGGCGGACATCCGATTCTGTCAGCCGGTAGCCCGCCAGTTTGGGTTTTTCTGTGACATGCACCACGATGGGACTGGCCTGCCCGACCGGCGACGGCGGCGCATACTCGCCGTCGTTGAGGAACAGCAACTGCGGCTTGTCACGCGCGTCCGGGCTTGTAGAGTTGGTCGCGCCAGCGGCAGACAGGAAGTCCGTCAGCGCTTGGCCCACCGCGCGATCCCGCAACCGGACCCCGAACTGGATGCCCGCCAGCGGCGGCTTTGAATAGCGTCTTTCCTTGATCGGGAGGCTCAACTCGACTTCGACCTGGGTGCCGATGCCGGGCTCGCTCTTCAGTGTGATGCGCCCACCCATCAACTGCACCAGACGCCGGCAGATTGCCAGGCCAAGGCCCGTGCCGCCGAAACGGCGCGTGGTCGACGTATCGGCCTGCACGAAAGGATCGAACAGCCGGTTCTGGCTCTGCGGCTCGATGCCGATACCGGTATCGGTCACGCGCCACCGGAGGGTTTGCACGGTCTCCGTTTCCTGTACCACCTCGGCGGACACCGACACCATGCCGCTTTCGGTGAACTTGATGGCGTTGCTGAGCAGGTTGAACAGGACCTGGCGCAGGCGCACGCTGTCGCCTAGTACCACAGCGGCAACATCCGCCCCCACATGCAGCCGCAGATGCAGGCCTTTCTCATGCGCGCGGGTCGCCAGCACACCGATGGTGCAATCGCAAAGCTCGCGGATATCCAATGGCTGGGACTCAATGTCGATGCGGCCGGCTTCAATCTTCGAGTAGTCCAGGATATCGTCGAGAATCTGGAGCAACGCGCTTGCCGAATCTCCCATCATGCCGACCGTGGCGGATTGCTCCGGCGTCAGGGACGTATGGGAAAGCAGTTCCGCAAGCCCCAGTACACCGTTCATCGGCGTGCGAATCTCATGGCTCATCATTGCCAGGAAACTATCCTTGGCACGGGATGCCGCTTCCGCGGACTCCTTGGCGCTGGCCAGTGCGGCCGCGCGTTCATGCTCGGCCTGGGTGTCACGCCAATAGCCGTTCCAGAGCACACTGCCGTCGATCTCGATACGGGGCACGGCCTGCAAGCGCGTCCAGCGAAACCCTTCCAGCTTGCGCAGGCGCACTTCGTGGTTCAGAACCTGAAGCTCCCGCCGCGCCGTGGCAATGGCGCGACGCAGGGACATCCGGTCCTCGGGATGCACACAAGCATCGATCGTGGGGGGATTGACCGCCAGGGTTTCGGCGTCGACGCCGAACAGGTCCGTGGTATTGCCACTCACCCATATCGGCCCCCGGCCGAGGTGGCCCGACTGGCGTGCCTGGAACACCGTGATCGGCAGGTAGCGTGTGACATCGGCCAGACGGCCCTGCGCTTCGCGTGCCTCGAGCTCTGCTTGCCGGATTTCGGTCACATCCACACCGGTGTTGATCAGTCCCTCGACATTGCTTTCGCAGACAAAGGGCTTGATATAGAGAAGGAAATGCCGCTCCAGGCCTTCCTTGTCCTGCAGTTGCAACTGGAGTTGCACCAGCCTGCCTGTGTCGATGGCCCGCTGGCTCGCCTCCTCCACCCGCGCGCTGTTCGCCTCGCCCCAGAAATGTACTTCTGTGGTGGTGTGTCCCACGATATCGGCCCATGACCGCCCAGTGATCCATTCCGAGAATGCGTTCAACCGCAGATACCGGCCGTCCTTGTTGCTGACGACAATGGGTAAGGGGATGGCATCCATCAGCGTCGACTGGAAGCGCAACTGGGTCGAAAGCTCCCGCTCGGCCTCGCGACGAATGGAAGCCTCCTTGCGGTACAGGCGTTGGGAACGAAGCAGGATCAGGACGATGACCAACAGCCCGATCAGGATCGGACTCGCGCGCCAGAGCGCATTCAGCCACGACGTTTCGAGCACGTAGCTGGTGCCGGCGTAACGATTCTGGATATCCAGCCGGCGGTCTTCCGGCAACACGGAGAGCGCGCGATTGATCAATGGCAGCAGTCGCCCGGCTAGCGCGGGGTTGACCGCGAAGCCGCTGTTGAGCATGTGCTCGCCCGAACCGATCACACGCAGCTTGCCGGCAAAACTGCGTCTTAATTCGATGTCGGTCGAGACGATGTCGTCTACATAGGCATCGGCTTTCCCCTGCGCCACCATGTCGAGACCGGCGTGGACATTCGGGGCGATCTCCAGCTTCACGCCCGGTACCTCGTGCCGGACAAAATCGCCAACCCCACCAGAGTCGGTGACGACAACTTGCTTTCCAGCGAGATCGCGCAGGTGTGCGAGCGGCAAGGCCGAGTTTCTGCCCACGACCACCACTGGAAACGTCGAGTACGGACGGGATACTGGCAAGCCGTGCAGCGTGGGGTCCTCCGGCACCGCAACGGCCATCAGATCGATCTTGCCCTGGTGCAGCGCCTCGACGGTCTGCTGCATGTCACTCGTCGGCTGGCGCCGGAAGCGGACGCCCAGCGTCTCGCCAAGGTAAGTCAGATAGTCAATCGCTATGCCGCTGGCGCGGCCACTTTCGTCCAGGTACGTGTACGGCGCGAGCCCCGCGTCGACGCCGACCGTCAGCGTCGGCAACGACTTCAGGAACGCACGCTCCTCGTCGGTCAGGAAGAACTTCTGGGGCTTGTCGGGCGAGGCGACCTGCGAGGTCATCCAGCGTGCCAGCAAGGCGGCGCGGCGAGTCGGATCGATGGCCCCCAGGCCAGCGTTGGTCGCATCACGTAGTTCCTTTGCGTTGGATCGGAATGCGAAGTGAATGGCTCCTGTTGGTTCCCGGTAGCGCGAGAGGATCTTCAGTCCCGCAAACTCGTGTGAAACCATTGCGTACTCGGCCACTGGCTGCAGGGTGGCGTAGTAGTCCGCCCGCCCGTTCACGATGGCGCGCAATCCATCGGTCGTATCCTTGATGGGCACCATGCTCGCCTTCGGATAACGCTGACGCAGAATGCCCTCCATGTAGTAACCGGGTTCGATCGCGAAGCGGCCGGTTTGCATGGACGCGAGCAGGTCCTCTTCCAACACGGCGGAGGGACGACCGACCACCACGGCATCGCCATCAAAATATGGCTCGGAGAAGGAGAGGCACCGACGTCGTGCCGGCGTGATGGCAACATTGAGCACCACGTCCACATCGCCTGCGCACAAGGCCGCGAGGAGGGACGCCATGTCGGGATACCCTTTCACGGTGTATGTGATCTGATGCCCGCGCAGGGCCTCATGAAGAAAATCCATGCCGATGCCTTCGGCCTGACCGGCGTTGAGCATCGAGAACGGAGGCCAGCCGTTGGTGAGCATGCCGACGGACAGCTTTGCCGGCAACGCCATGGCGGGCTGCATCAGGCCAAGGCCAAGCAACAGGAACAGGACGGCCAGCGTCCAGCGCCGGCATCGGGAGGCGGCGTGGCGAAGTGTCTCTTTCATGAGGTCATGCCCGGGACGAGGAATGGGTTGAAAAATCGTGGGTGTGCCCGACCGCTCGGCGACGAGGCGTCGGTCCCCGGCTTTGCATTCGGCGCGTGAGAAACGATTTCGGAGTTCCCACGGATCGGGTCGGGCAAGCTTGGCTAGCGGGTCCGAGGGCGGCTCATCGCCTGGTGGATGAGGCCAAATTTAGCGCAGCGGGGGCGCCAATCGGACACAGAAATTTCCTAGATTCACGGCGAAAAATCCCAATATCCATTTGAATCCCGACTCACATGCTGCGTATGGCATATGCATATGAGTGATTCGTATTTCACCTTGCCACCATGACTCCGGGTAACATGCCCGTGATCTCCGGAGGCGCTATGCCACCCCGAGAAGGCTGTCTTTTGGTGAAACCTGGGAGTGCTTGATCAATGTCTGAAAACTGGAAATTCGAAACGCGTTCGGTCCACGCGGGATATAGCCCTGACCCCACGACTAAGGCGGTGGCAGTTCCGATCTACCAGACGGCGGCATACGCCTTCGACAACGCGCAGCATGGCGCGGACCTGTTCGATCTGAAGGTGCCGGGGAATATCTACACCCGGATCATGAACCCGACGACCGACGTGCTTGAGAAGCGGATCGCGGCGCTGGAAGGCGGTGTTGGAGCGCTGGCAGTCGCATCCGGCCAGGCAGCGGTCACGGCGGCGATCCAGACGATCACCGAGGCCGGCGACAATATCGTCGCTTCCTCGGCGCTCTATGGCGGCACCTACAACCTGCTGGCGCATACCATGCCGCAGTTTGGCGTTACGACACGGTTTGCCGATCACCGTCGCCCGGAAAGCTTCGAGGCACTGATCGACGACCGGACCAAGGCCGTGTTCGTGGAGTCGATCGGCAATCCGGCGGGTAACGTGACGGATATCGCGAAGATTGCGGCGATCGCAAAGCGGCATGGTGTGCCGGTCATCGTCGACAATACCGTCGCCACGCCCTACCTCCTTCGCCCGTTCGAGCATGGCGCGGATATCGTCGTTCACTCGCTGACGAAGTACCTCGGCGGTCATGGCACGAGCATTGGCGGAGCCATCGTCGATTCGGGCAAGTTCCCGTGGGCGAAGTACCCCTCGCGCTTTCCGAAGCTCAATACCCCGGATGCCAGCTATCACGGCGTGACGTATACGGAGGCCTTCGGCCCCGCGGCATACATCGGCCGGGCTCGTGTGGTTCCGCTGCGAAACATGGGCGCGGCGCTGTCGCCGTTCAATGCCTTCCTGATCCTGCAAGGCATCGAAACGCTTGGCCTGCGCATGGATCGGATCAACGACAACACGCTCGCGGTGGCCCGGCACCTGAGCCAGCATGCCAAGGTGGGCTGGGTCAACTACGCGGGGCTCGAGGACAACCAGGACTACGCGCTCGCCAAGCAGTACATGAACGGCAAGGCTTCGGGGTTGCTCACGTTCGGCGTCAAGGCCGCCGATGGTGATGGCCGGGCGGCTGGCGCCCGGTTCCTGGATGCGCTGCAGCTGTTCACGCGCCTCGTGAACATCGGCGATGTGCGGTCGCTGGCCACGCACCCCGCTTCCACGACGCATCGCCAGCTTTCCCCGGAAGAGTTGGCGCAGACGGGCGTGGGACTGGATACGGTTCGCCTCTGCGTAGGCATCGAACACATCGACGACCTGCTGGCTGATATCGACCAGGCGCTGCAAGCGGTCTAACCGTCGGCGCTGCCGCGCGGCATTGGTGGGCGGGAAGCCATGCTTCTCCGCCCACTTTCTACTTTTGCCGCCCTGCCCTCAGATCTTGATGCGCAACCGCCCCCAGAACGTCCGCCCCGGCGACATGATCGGCGTGGAGGCGGCGTAGCCGAAGCCGGCGTTACCGGCGAGGTTCAGATGCTCGGTGTAGGCCTTGTCGAACAGGTTGTCGATGCCGATCGACAGCTGCGCGCTCTTGTTGAAGTTGTACTGCGCATTCACCGAGACCACGCCAAAGCCGGCGCTCGGCCCGAAATCCTGACCGACCACATTCCCCTTGTGCAGCGCATAGCGACGCTGCGGCGCCACGACGCGCCACAGACCGCCGACCGACCACTCGCGCCACGTGTAATCGGCGCTCAGACGCATCTCGAGTGGCGGAATCTGCGGCAGCGGGTCGCCGCTGTCCACGTTGCGGCCCCAGGCATAGGCGACTGACCCGCCGACCTTCCAGCTCGCGCTGGGGTACCAGAACGTGCTGACCTCACCGCCCATGATCTGCGCGTTGACATTGCTGGCCTGCGACAGGTTCGCGGTCGCGCCGGAGCCATAGGAAAACAGGATGAAGTCGTTGACATAACCGGCGTACGCGGAGATCGAAGCGTCCAGTGTCTTGGTGCGATAGCGGGCGCCGATGTCGAGTTGGGTGGTCTTCTCGGGCTCGATGCCTGTGAACGCGTTCGTCGACCCAGACGGGCCACGTTTCGGCGAGAACAGCTCCCAGTAGTCAGGAAAGCGCTCGGTGTGCCCGAGACCCGCGTACCAGGTCATCGGCGAATCGGCGAGCGTGTGCTCGTAGCGCAGGAAGCCGCTCGGCAGCAGCCGCGTGCGCGACTCATCCACGGTGGGATTCGGCATCTTCATCATGCCCATCGACCCACTGACCGTGGCACGCTCGTCCGTGGCGCCCGAGCGGTCCAGCCGTGCCCCGGCAACCACGCGCCGCGCGTCATTGATTTCCCAGGTCAGTTCACTGAAGAGGCCATAGTTCGAAAGCGACGCCGACGGATTCCATGGCATCGACGACGGGCTCAGCACGCCCATGGCCGAGCGGGTATCGAGGCTATTCGACTGCGCATCGAAGCCAGCCACCCATTGCACGTTCGCACTGAGGTCGAAGGTCGCGGCGATGCGACCGCCTGCGGTACGGCGGCGCACGTCTGACGCCATGGCCATGCTGCCTGGAGGTGGTGTCCGCAAGGTGTAGTTGTCCATGCGATGGTCGGCATCGCTGTAATACACCTCGGCGTCGACGCGGCGGAGGAACTCGCCGATGTTCTGCTTCTTGAAGCGCAACTGGAAACTGTCGCGCTTGAATCGCACCCCGTCCATGCCCCGCCCGGCGTAGCGGGCGTTGCCGTCACCGGTGCTGGCGGCGAGTTCGATGAGCGTGTTGGCATCGGGAGTGATGCCCACCGCCGCGTCCGCATTCCACTTGCTCCAGGCCGAAGGCACGGTATTGCCATTGCCGTCGCGATAGTCCTGGGCGTACGACTTGTTGGCATTCAGGCGTCCGTAGACTTCGGGGGTGCCAGCAGTGACTTCAAGGTTCTCGTCATTGCGGCCATTCGATCCGCCCACCAGGCTCGCATCCATGCGCACGCCGGGCTTGTCGAAACGTGGCGCCTCGCGCTCGAACAGCACTGTGCCGGCCGATGCGCCCGGGCCGTAGAGCACGGTCTGCGGGCCCTTGATCACGGTGACCTTGTCGTAGCTCTCCGGGGCGATGTACGAGGTGGGCGGGTCCATCCGGCCGGGACATGCGCCCAGGCTCGGCGCGCCGTTGGCCAGCATGTTGAGTCGAGACCCGAACATGCCGCGCAGGACGGGGTCGCCATTGCTGCCGCCATTGCGGATCGCGGTGAACCCGGGCACGGTTTTCAGGTAATCGGCGCCGTCGCTCGCGGGCAAAGGCTGTCGCGGTGCCTTGGGGTCCGTCACGACAACGATTGGGATATTGAGGGGACTCGCGGAGACCTCGACAGTCGGCAGCACAACTTCGGCCGCGGCGTCGTTGCTGGTGTGCTCGGTATGTTCCGTGTGCTCGGCGGCACGGCTGGCAAAGGGTGCGCAGGCAACGAGCGAGAGCAGAAGGACCGATGCGCGATGCGAATAGCGATCGCGATCGAACGGAGACAGCGCGCAGGCACGCTGGATTTTGTTTGGGATAAGCATTTGAACAGCGCAATGACACCCACCCGCTCGTGATGACATCGCGAGCGAGGGCGTGATAAGAATCAGAAGGACGGTTTAGGCGTGTTCAGATGCTGAATGGCGGCGCGCGCGATGGGCGGCGCAGATAGCGCCGGTGCCGCACCCCTGCGGGCAGGCGGGGCAGCACGGCAGCAGACGTGACGACGCTTGCCGGAGTGGTGTCGATTGACGCGGTCGCCAGCGCAGGCAAATGCGCGAGCAGGCCGCAATAGCCGCAATGGTTGAAGTGCGCGGCGAACGAATCCTCGAGCGAAGCCTCATTCTGGCCGCCGGTCTGGTGCCCGGCCGCGCTGCAGACCGCGTCGACAGGCAGCTTTGCGCCGCTCACGAGCGTCGACGCGAGCGGCATGAGCGTGGCCAGCAGAATGGCGAGAATCCCCAGCCAGGCAGTGCGATAAGACGACTGTCGGCGCATCAGGAAAACTCGAAGCGGTGGTGTTTCGTACGACGGTGCATGTCCAGCTGCGGCGACAAGTCACCGACTACGGAAGGCGCGAGCGATATGCTCGCAAGGCTGATTGGTTGATGGCAAGGCGATCCAGACCTGAGCATCCGGTGTGCAATCAGCCGCCGTCCGGAATGATGTGGAGTCGCGACTATACCGGCCTTGACCTGCGTCAGTGCCCCGATATCGGATGGATGCGACCCCTTGTCGCAGCTGGCAGATCCTAGGCACTCAGCGGGCAGACCTGACAGCGCAGGCGCTGTTCGCGATGCGCCAGCCGCTCGCCATTGGTGACCGTCGAATTTTCATCCATTGAAAATTTCGGCCGATTGATTGACGCCGTTTCCGGCTGCTTCCTACCATGTGCCGCATAGAGTTTCCATCGATGAAACCAATGCCTGCATACAGGAGACAGCCGATGATTACCTTCCCGCGCCAGCGTCTGCTGGCCGCCGTCCTGCCGCTTCTCTGCATCGCGGCCAACGCGCCGGCCGGCGCCACCGAAGCGTTCCCGACCAAGCCGATCCGGCTCGTGGTTCCGTTCACCCCGGGCGGCACAACGGACATTCTCGCGCGCCTGATCGCGCAGAAGTCGGGCGAAGTGCTCGGGCAGTCTGTCATCGTCGACAACCGGCCCGGCGCGGGCGGCAATATCGGCGCTGAGGCGGTCGCGCGCGCAACCCCAGACGGCTACACGCTGCTGATGGGCACGCTTGGCACGCAGGTCACGAACCAGTTCATCTATGCCCGGATGCCGTACGACAGCGCGAAGGACTTCGCGCCCGTCACGCTGGTCGCCAATTCCCCGAACGTGTTGCTGGTCAACAGCACGCTGCCCGCGAACTCAGTCGGCGAGCTGATTGCGCTGGCCAAGCGGGAGCCCGGCAAGATCAACTACGCGTCGACGAGCACCGGGGGCTCCCCTCACCTTTCGGGGGAACTGCTCAACGCGATGGCCGGCACGACCATGCAGCACGTGCCCTACAAGGGTGCTGCCCCCGCGATGACCGACCTGCTTGCGGGACAGGTCAACCTGATGTTCGACAACCTGCCCTCCGCCCTTGCGCAGATCCAGGCCGGCAAGGTCAAGGCGCTCGCGGTGACTAGCATCAAGCGGGCATCGGTACTGCCCGCCGTGCCGACGGTGCGTGAATCCGGGCTGCCCGGATACGAAGTCAACTCGTGGTTCGGTCTGCTGGCACCAGCGGGCACGCCGCCGGAGCGCGTGCGCCAAATCCAGCAGGCGGTCGACAAGGCGCTGGCCATGCCTGACGTGCGCAAACGCATCGAGCAACTTGGTGCCGAGCCGGGCGGCGAAGGCTCCGCCGCATTTGCCGCCGAAATCAAGGCCGATACCGAGAAATGGTCGCGCGTGATCAAGAGCGCCGGCATCAAGGCGCAATGAGCGGCACCCCCCTCGCTCCATCGTCAAACCAGGACACTTGAAGTCATGACCCAGAAGACTACGCTTCGCATCGGCTCCGGATCCGGCTGGTGGGGAGACCGCGTCGAGCCGGCGGAACGGTCCGCGCGTCTCGGCAAGCTCGACTACCTCTGCTTTGAAACCATGGCCGAGGCAACGGTATCGGCCGCGCAGGTGCGCAAGCGACGCGATCCCGCGTTTGGCGGCTACGACACGTATCTGGACGACCGGATGCGTGCCGTGTTGCCCCACTGCATTGCCAATGGCACACGCATTATCAGCAACCAGGGCTGGATTCACCCGCTTGGCGCGGCCAGGCGCGTCGCGGAATTGTGCGAGGAACTCGGCCTGCCCGGCGTGAAAATTGCCGCCGTCACCACGACCGATCTCACGGGCAGCATCTGCGAACTCGATCTCACGCTGTTCGAGACCGGCGCCCATGTGTCGACGCTGCGGGAAACGCTGATCAGCGCGGAGCCGTATGAGGGCGCCGGTCCGATCGTCGAAGCACTGCGAGCTGGCGCGCAGATCGTGATCACCGGGCGGGTTGCCGATCCGTCATTGTTCCTGGCGCCGATGATCCATCATTTCGGCTGGCAGCCGGACGACGTCGCCCTGCTGGCGCGGGGCAGTGCTATCGGCCATCTGCTCGAATGCGGCGCACAGGTGACCGGCGGGTACTTCGGCGATCCAGGCTACAAGGACGTGCCCGAGCCGTGGAACCTGGCATTTCCGATCGCCGAGGTGGAGGCCGACGGCAGCGCCGTGATCGCGAAGGTGGCGGGCAGCGGTGGCCGCATCGACCTGCAAACGGTCAAGGAGCAGATGTTCTATGAAGTTCACGATCCGCGGCGCTATATCACGCCGGATGTCATCGTGGACTTCTCGACCGCCGTGCTGGAGCAGGTTGGCCCCGACCGCGTACGCATCAGCGGAGTCAGCGGCCTGCCGCGTACCGATACGCTCAAGGTGTCGCTGGGCTGCACCGAAGGGCATATCGGCGAGGACATGTTCTTCTATGCCGGCCCGGGCTGCCTGGAGAAGGCGAAGCTGGCAAAGCGCATTCTCGAGGAACGGTTTGCCATGGCGAATCTGCGGGCCGACGAGTTGCGTATCGACTTCCTCGGCGTCAATGCCGTGCACGGCGTGGCTTCGCCAGAACCGGCGTGCGAGCCTAACGAGATCGCGGTACGTGTGGCGGCCCGCACCCGCACGAAGGAAGAAGCGGCCAAGGTGGGGCGGGAAATCGACAGCATGGCCGTATGCGGACTGGCCTCCACCGGCAAGCGCGTGCCCCATCAGGACCGCACGCGCGAGATTATCGGCGTGTGGTCGGCCCTGGTGCCGCGCGCGCTGATCCAGTCGCGGGTCCAGTTCGTCTGACCCTGCCAACCTGATCGGGAGACATCATCATGCGCGTTCCGCTGCGCCGCCTCGCCCACAGCCGCTCCGGCGACAAGGGCAATACCTCGAACACGGCCGTTATTGCCTACGCGCCGGAGTTCTATCCGCATATCAAGCAGCAACTGACGGCCGACGCGTTCAAGGCGCACTACGGCACGTTGATCACGGGGCCGGTCACACGGTTTGACGTGGATGGCCTGCAGGTCCTCAACTTCGTGGCTGAGGGCGCGCTCGGTGGTGGGGTGTCCCGCAGCCTGGCGATCGACAACTACGGCAAGGCCTTGGCCAGCGCGGTGCTGCGCTTCGAAGTGGAGATTCCGGATGCGCTTGCACCCCTGCTTCGCGGGCCGGCACGTTGAGTGCCCCCTGCGGGCACTACGGCGCGCGTCCATGCGCTGGTGATGCGGCGCGCTTCCTGCCGTAGCAGGCGTGCCATGGCGGCCTCACGGCTGCGGATGCGGGTACTCAGGGCCGCCACGCTTAACGCGCCGATGGGCCAGCCGTCGTAGTCGAGGATCGGCACGGCGATGCCGCCCATCCCCTCCACCACCCAATCCAGAAACAGCACGTAGCCGCGCGCGCACGCGGCGTCCGCCTCGGCAGCAATGGATGCCGCATTGAGTTGCGGGTAGTTGGCCAGCTTGCGGGCCGTTTGCTGCAGGCGTCGCGCGCGCTCGGCCGGTGGCAGCCACGCCAGCACCGCCAGACTGCCCGCGCCAACCCCGAGCGGACGTCGTGTGCCCACCGTCACGTAATTGGCGTGAACGGGATACGTGCCCGTGATCACCTCCGAACACACGGCTTCGCCGCGGCTGGTTTCCGTCAGCACCGCCGTATCGCCGAAGGCGTCCTGGAGCCGTTCCAGAGCGGGTCGCGCAAGCTGGCGCAGGTCCACACGCCGCTGCCCGACATCCGCAAGCTGGAACACCTCCGGGCCGATGCCATAGTGGCGCCTGGCATCGCGTGTGGCAAAGCCTTCCTGCACCAGCAGGTCGAGCAGGCGCGACGTGGTGGCCGGGTCCAGGCCTGTGGCGCGTGCCACGTCGCTCATGCGTCGCACTTCGGGGTCGGAGAGCGCCCGCAGCACGGCAAGCGCGCGCTGGACCGGGGAGGATCGCGTCGCCATGATGCGATGGCCCTAGCGGGCCGCCATGGCTTCACCCATGCGCTCAGCCATGGTGCGAGGACTGCAGCGTGTCGCGCTTGATCTTCTTCGCCAGCGACCACTTGTGGACTTCGGTCGGGCCGTCGTAGATCCGGAACGCGCGCAACTCGCGGAAGGCCTGGTCGACGATGGTGTCGCGGGAAACGCCGTTGCCGCCCAGAATCTGCACGCAGCGGTCCGCCACGCGGAACAGTGCTTCGGAGACGGCCACCTTCGCCATCGAGCTTTCCGTCGTGCCCGCCGAGCCGGTGTCGAGCACGCCCGCGCACCAGTCGATCATCAGCGCCGCCTGCTGCAGGTCGATCAGATTTTCAGCCAGCATAAAGCCCACGCCCTCATGGTCGATCAGCAGCTTGCCGAACGCCTTGCGCGTGGTGGCATAGGCGCGCGCGATCTCGTCCGCGCGCGTGACCGTGCCGAACCAGCGCATGCAGTGCGAAAGCCGGGCCGGTGACAGCCGTACCTGCGCATAGCGGAACCCTTCGTTGACCTCGCCCAGCACCTGATCGGCCGGCAGGCGCAATCCATCGATGAGTACTTGCGCGTGGCCACCGGGCATCGAACTGTCGATCGTGTCGATCACGCGCTCGGTGCGGATGGCGGGATGCGGAAGGTCGAGCAGAAACATGGTGGCTTGCGCGCGCTCGCCGTCGCCGGTACGCGCCATCACGATGCCCACCCGCGCACCCTCGGCGCCGGTGATGAACTTCTTGCGACCGTTGAGTACCCAGTCGTTGCCGTCGCGTACCGCCGTGGTGCTCAGCATCGAGGGGTCCGATCCCGCCCCGCCTTCTTCCGCCGGCTCGGTCATGAAGAACGCCGAGCGTGCCTCGCCGCGCACCAGCGGTTCAAGAAACCGCGCCTTTTGCGCGGCGGTGGCCACCTTGCCTAGCAGGAACATGTTGCCCTCGTCGGGCGCCATGGTGTTGACGGCGACCGGACCAAGCGGCGACAGGCCCGAGCGCTTGAGCACGGCGGCGGTCTCGAGTTGGCTCAGGTGCCCGCCGTCGGGCAGGATGTGGGGCGTCATGACGCCAGCGGCACGTGCCTTGGCGCGAAGCTCCAGCACCAGTTCCTCGGTGGGGCCGTGAGCGGTGCAGCGCGGATCTTGTTCGTACGGCGCGACCACGTCGCGCACGAAGCGCTCGACGCGATCCGCGATGTCACGGCTGCGTTCGGTGGGACAGGGTGTGAACATGAATGCCATTCCTCTCAAAGTGTATTGACCAGCTGCCCGCCGTCGACCGGCAGCACGGCACCCGTCATGTAGCGCGAGGCATCGGATGCCAGCAGCAACAGCGGGCCGTCGAGATCCTCGGGCTGCCCCAGCCGGCGCTGCGGAATGCGCTGGATGAGGGCCTTGCCCGCATCGGTCTGCCAGAAGTCGTGGTTGATTTCAGTATCGATGTACCCGGGCGCGAGGGCGTTCACCCGAATGCCGTGGCGTGCCCATTCCAGTGCCAGTGTCCGCGTCAGTTGCACGACGCCTGCCTTGGACACGGCATAGGACACTACCCCGCCCGCTTGCCGCAGCCCGAGAATCGACGCCACGTTGATGATGCTCCCGCCGCCGCGTTCGCGCATCCCGGAGGCCAGCGCCTGCGCCATGAAGAACATGCCCTTTAGGTTGGTGTCCAGCACCACATCCCAGTCTTCTTCCGAATGCTTGAGGGCAGCGCCCTCGCGAACCAGCCCGGCGTTGTTGACCAGGATGTCGATTGGGCCCGCTTCTTCCACCATCGCCGCGCGCGACGATGCGCTGGTGACGTCGAGCGCCACGCAACGGGCGCGGCCATACGGCTCAAGCTGTTTCGCCACCGATTGCAGCGCATCCACTCGCCGTGCCGCAAGCACCACTTCCGCGCCATGCGCGGCCAGCCGTTGCGCGAAATGCGCGCCGAGCCCGCTCGAGGCGCCGGTGACCAGCGCCCGCTTGCCGGCCAGTCCGAGCCGTGTCTCCTTCATCCCCTGTCTCCTTCCAATTGCATGGTAGGGGCAAATTGTAGGATGATTTCATCCTATGTCAATGGATGTGGCGCCTCACCGGCCGGTATTGCCACAACCTTTCCGCTAGAATCGCGCCCTGTGCCACATTCGACCTCTCCATCCCTCGCCATGTCGATCGATTCGCCCGTCAACGCAGGCCCAGCAAGCCGCAGCGCATCGGACTCGGTGTTCTTCGGGATCATGAATGGTCTGGAACTTGGCACGTTCGTGCCTGGCCAGCGGCTGGTGGAAACCGATCTCGTCGAGCAGTTCGGCGTGGGGCGGAATTCCGTGCGCGAAGCGCTGCAGCGGTTGGCTGCGGAGGGCATCGTTGACCTGCCGCGCCATCGCGGCGCCATCATCCGGCGCCTGAGCCTGCAGGAGACACTCGACGTGCTCGATGTGGCGGAACGCATGACTGGCCTGCTCGCGCGCGCCGCCACGCGGGGAAGCAGCGACCGGACACTCGCGCAGGCGCTGCGCGCATCGGTGCAGGCGCTCGTGGCCGCGGAAAAGACCCACGACGGCGAAGCGTTTTCCACCGCGAGGCGTCATTTCTATCGCACCCTGCTGGATATGGGCGATAACCGCGAATTGCGGCGGCTCTTTCCCACAATCCAGATGCCGATCGTCCATGCACAGCATCGGCTGGCGTCATTGCGGCAGATGCGGCTGGATGACTACAAGCGCATCGCCACGGCCGTGCAGGCGGGCGAACCCGATGCCGCCGAAGCTGCCGGCACCGCGCACGTGCAGAACGTGCGTGGTGCGATCCTGGGTCAGTAGCACAGGCGACTCCGGACGCTCCGCCCGGTGAAGTCGCAGATCGACCGGATCGACTGGCTGGACCGGGACCGCAAATGACGCTGTCGGTGCCGCTGAACTCAGCCCGACGACGAAGGGGTTGCGTGACGGGGCTACGCTAGAATCGACTCCAGCCCCCGCCCCCCGCCCTATCGCCAGCCTCGAAACATATGTCTTCCGAAAGCTCGCCCGCAGATCGCGCATTGGCCCATGTCGCCGGGCAATGCGGCGGCAGTCCCATTGATCCGACCTGGCGAGTCACGCTGAACTTCCATCCGGACCGGATGTTTGAGGGGCGACCGCTGCTGGCGGCAATGGCTAACGATGGCGTCTATCGATCCCAGTTCGAAACCGGCACGAGCAATGGCGGCTTGACCGCGTATCCCGGCGGGGACCGCTGGCATTGGGAGAGCCGGATCTTCGGACGGGCCTACGACGCGGCCCCGCCGTCCGACCGGCCACGCTATGGCGCGCTCAATATCGACCACGCCGGGGCAGGCGCCGCGCCGCGTTTTGGCTCGGCACACCTGCGGCTTGCCGCCGGAGTGCTGGCCCGCGCCACGTTCTGTCACCCGGACAGCGTCTATGAGCCGACGCATTTTGGAGTGGCCGATCGCTTTGCGCTGGCGGAGCGGCTGGCCGCCGTCGCGGGCCGCGATGATCCGCTCGACCATTATGTGGAAGCGCATGTTCATGGCCCCGTGCTGCTCGCACAGGACGTGGAGGCGATCGTGCTCGATCCCTCGTATCGGAATACTGAGGTCGAGGCCCTCGCGCTCGCATTGCCCTGTCGCGTCGAATGGCATGCCGGATTTCTTGCGGATGCGGATCAACTGAGCCGTGACGCCGCCTACCGCGGCGAGGCCGTAGCCGAATTCGCGGCATCACTGGCGGGCAATGGCATCTTGACGCCCGCGCGAATAGGCGAAGCGGCGCGCGCCGATCGCCACGATCCGCAGATGCTCAAGAAAGCCTGGCACTGCCTGGCACGTTTCGGCAACCGCAATCGGCCGTAAGCCATAAGCCGCAAGCCCGTGAAGGCGGCGGGCAGGTGGCGGCTGTCCCCCCCGAGGAATAGGGCCTGAAGATCACGAGGGCTCCCTTCGGCAAGCTACCTTTTCGGCACGGCAAATTCCCGATGACGATCCCGGTGAGACATCGCCGAGAGCCCATGAGTGGCATGGGGGGTTTTTAGCGAACGTTTACAAATTGTGACATCCCCAATACAATCCGCTTGTAAACAATAATGATTCGCACTTAATACCCCGGTTTGTCGTGTATTAGACACCTCATCGGGGGCAAGCCGCCTCTTGTTTTTCCTCTTCCCTCCCATCGTCATGTCAGCCCACGCCACATCGCGTGTACGCCTGGTCGCGTACGCGTGTGCCCTCTGCTGCTCCGGATTCGCAGCCTCCCAGTCCGCATCTGCCCAGACCACGGATAACCCGCCGTCCGCGAAATCCACGGAGGCGACGTTGCCGACCGCTGTGGTCACGGCCGATTCGCCGTTGCAGACCAAGGAGCTGCCGTCATACAAGTTCGTGGCGCCGCTGCTGGACACGCCGCGCTCGGTGACGGTTATCCCCGAGGAGGTCATCAAGCAGACCAACGCGACGACGTTCGCCGAAGCACTGAAGACGGTGCCGGGCGTTACGTTCCTGGGTGGCGATGCCGCGGCGAATCCGTCTGCGGATCGCCCCGTGATCCGTGGCTTCGAGTCGCGCAACTCGATCTTCGTCGATGGCATGCGCGACTCTGGCGTGCAGAACCGTGAAACGTTTGCCGTCGAGCAGATCAGCGTGGTCAAGGGGCCGGATTCGGTGTACGCGGGCCGTGGCGCGGTGGGCGGCAGCATCGACATCGTGACCAAGATGCCCCGTCTCGACGATTTCACGAACGCCAGCCTTGGCCTGGGCACCGAAGCCTACAAGCGCGCGACCGTGGATATGAACCGCAAGATCAATGACGAGACCGCGGTACGTCTGAACGTGATGGGATACGACGCCAACCAGCCCGGTCGCAACAACGTCTACAGCAAGCGCTGGGGCGTGTCGCCGTCGGTGGCATTCGGCCTGAACTCGCCCACCACGGTGTACGTGAGCTACTATCACCTGAACAGCTACGACATGCCGGACTTCAGCGTGCCGTTCCGATCGACCGGTGGCACGCCTGGCGCGAACAGCGGCATCGATCGCTCGCAGTTCTATGGCCTGAGCAACCGGGACTACCGCCGGGGCCAGACCGATACGGGCGAGATCCGCGTCGAACATCGCCTCGACGAGAACTGGAAGCTGCGCAATACCACCATGTTCGGCCGCTCGACGCTGGACTATGTGGCCACCAATCCGCAGTTCCTCAGCAGCAATCCGAACATCCTGCAACTGCAGGCCAAGAGCGGCAAGTACGCCACCAACAGCGTGGCGAACCAGACCGAGGTTTCAGGCAAGGCCACGCTGTTTGGCATGGAACACAGTCTGTCCGCCGGGATGGAATTCAGTTGGGAACGCAGCACGTACGAGGGCTACCTTGTGAGCGACAGCGCCGGCAACAATATTCGCTCGGGCGGACCATGCACGGTCGCCTACAACTGCACGCCGATTGGCGGATGGGACTCCAACGCACCGTGGACCGGCAGCATCGTGCTGAATGGCGACAAGGGATTCCCGGGCGCGCCGACCTACACGCATACCAACGTGGCATCGGCCTATCTGTTCGACAGCATCAAGCTCAGCGAGCGCTGGCTGTTCAATGCCGGCACGCGATTCGACCGCTTCGATGTCTCCTCCACGCAGGCAGGCGCGCCAGACCTGAACAATATCTCGAACCTGTTCAGCTACCAGCTTGGTCTGGTGTTCAAGCCGGTGCAGACGGTCAGCCTGTACGCTTCGTATGGCACGTCGGCCAATCCGCCGGGTGCGAATAGCGGTCTGGGTGGCGGCACCGACCAGATCACCGCGACCAACCAGAACCTTTCGCCGGAACGCAGCCGCAATATCGAAGTGGGTGCCAAGTGGGATGTGCTGGACCGCCGTCTCTCGCTGACTTCCGCGCTGTTCCAGACCGACAAGACCAACGCGCGCGTCAGCGATGGCCTGGGTGGCACGGTCAACGCGGGCAGCCAGCGCGTGCGCGGCGCCGAACTCGGCTTTGCGGGCAATCTGACCAACCAGTGGCGCGTGTTCGGCGGCTACTCGTACCTGGACGCGATCACCACCGACGCCGGCCCGGCGAACCCGACCGCCTCGGGCCTGCCGATGGTGATGGTGCCCAAGCACAACTTCGTGCTGTGGACCTACTATGACGTGCTGCCCAAGCTGTCGATTGGCGGTGGCGCCACGTTCTCGAGCCTTACCTACGCATCGGTCACGGCCACCACGCGCAAGTGGACGCCGGGGTACGCCCGCTTCGATGCCGTTGCGACGTATCGCCTCGACAAGACCATGGACTTGCAGTTGAACTTGCAGAACATCTTCGACAAGAAGTACTACTCGTCGGCCTACCCGATCTACGCCACGTGGGCACCGGGGCGCTCGGCAGTGCTGACCCTCAACGTCCACATGTAAGCCGTCCTTCAAGGCTTACTTCGCCAGTCGTCTCCGCCTGACCCACAATGGTTTCAGGCGGAGGCCCTGGCTTCGAGGCGCGCGGCATAGAACGCGCAGGCCAGGAAGAACGCCGCGCACAGGCCATAGCCGAGGGGAAAGCTGGTCAGGTTCCACAAGTTGACGCGCCAGTTCACGAAGCTCAGCCGGCCCTGCGACAAGCGAACGGCCGTCATGATGTACATCGCCGGCACGATGCATAGCGGCAGCGCCTGATAGCGGTGCTGCCGGAACAGCAGCCAGGACGCCCAGCCGATCAGGATCGGCGTCCAGAGAAACAACAGGCAATCGGCCGGATCGACCGGCATCGGCGCGCGGATCATCAGGACCGACACCCCGATGAGCGATACCAGCGACCAGCCTGCCAGGAACAGGATCAGCAGATTGGTGTGCCACTTGCGGGGTTGCATGGGGGTGACTTCGTCGTCTGGAAACCTGCCCGCATGATGAAAGGTCGCCGTGAAGGCGTCTACTGTGACTAGTCACAGTGCCCGGGTTCTTATGTACCCGCGCCCGTACCTGCAGCCGTACCTGTAGCTGTACCGGCTTCCGGCCTCCAGTCCCCGCCCAACGCCAGCAATAGCGCCACGCGCTGATCAAGGTGATCGGCTTCCACATTCACGAGATCCATCTCGGCCGCCACCAGCGTCTGCCGCTGCTGCTGCAGACTCCGTGTGTCCGACGCGCCGATCGTCACGCGTGTTTCCTCTCGCTGCACCAGCACCCGACGCTCGTTCACGCGCTCGCGGAGTTGCCTGGTGCGTTCGGCATAGCCAGACTCTGCCCGTAACCCGGTTTCGACCTCGCCCAGCGCCCGCAGCGCACTGTTGCCATAGGCGATCAGTGCCGCCTTCTGCTCTGCCGTGTAGTAGTCCACACGGGCCTTCAACTCCCCACCCATGAAGATCGGGGCAAAGAAGGCACCATTCAGACCCTTGACCGGGCTACCGGCCTGATTGAGCAGGAACACATCGCTGCGGATGCCGGTAACGGCCGCGCTGATCGAGATGCGCGGCAGACGTGCGGCTTCCGCCGATTGCCGCATGTCGAACGCCGCCGCAACGCGATGCGCGGCGGCAGTCAGGTCGGGGCGACGCTCGACCACACTCGCCGGCAGGCTCGCATTCGGCGCTGGCGGCATGGCAGGCAGGGTTGGCACCGTCGCGATGTCTCCGGCCGGGTAGCGGCCCAGCAGCAGCTCCAGCGCCTGCGCGGCCTGGCTCCTGGCCAGTGCGGCCTTCTCGATACTGTCGCGCTGTGCGTGCAGGGTGTTCCTGGCTTCCAGCAGGTCGGTCTCCGGCGCAATGCCGATGGTCACCCGCTGGCCGACAATTCGCACCAGTTCCTCCTGAATGGTGGCGGATTGCCGCAACCGGTCTTCGAGCACGGTGTATCGGATCAGCGAGAACCATGCCTTGGCAGTGGTCGCCGCAATCACGCGCTGCGCCCAGAGATAGTCGTCCTGTGTAGCGGCGTATTGCGATTCGGCTGAGCGGGACTCGGCGCGGATGCGCCCCCACAGGTCCACCTCCCAGCTTGCGCCGATGGAGAGGATCTGCGTTTCCGAGTTGCCCGCCCTGCCCTTCACGCCGGCGCTTGGCAGCAGCCCGCTCCGTGCGATGGCAACGAGCGCCTGCGCCTGCTGCACACGCGCCTCCGCAAGTCGCAGATCGCCGTTGTGCGCGATGGCTTCCCGCACGAGCCGTTGCAGTTCGGCATCGTCGAACGCGGCAAGCCAGCCATCGGCGACAGCGGCGCCCGATGTCGGGTTTGCCCACCCGGCCCGCCCTTCGAGCGAGGGAACGGTTTGTTGGCGAAGGTCCTCGCCCTTTGGCGGGGTCTGCAGGGCACACCCGGCAAGCATGGCAACCGGCAGCGCCAGCAGCAGGGACTTCTTGATCTGAGATGACGACATAAGCTTGTCTCCCGTGGCCTAGTGCAGCTTGAACACGAGGTAGTTCAGCTTGGAACTGACGCGCAGGAAGACCATGCGGATGATATGGAACATCTCCATGCGCTCCGTGTAGATCGCGCCAGCACCCACCGCGCCGACGGGCAGCGTCAGTCCGCTCGATTCGTCGCGGAGCGCAAGCTTGACCGCGAACCGGTTCGGCACCACATCCGTGGCCCCGGTGTTCGGAATCATGCCGCCCTGCGCGAACTGGCCTTGCGATTGGGCCCAGACGATCGAATCGACGCGGGCCTTGATAATCTCGCCCGGGGCCGTCGGCAGATAGATTTCAGCGAGATCGCCCGTCTTGACGTTGTAGAGCTCGTTCTGATGATAGAAGGCCAGGACCTCCTGCTCATCCTCCACGAAGCTGAATGCCGGGGAGAACGGGAACGGCACGAGCATGGTGCCGACGCGCACCTGCAAGTTCACGACGCGGCCGTTCGACGGCGCCCGATAGACCGTCTGCTCCAGCTCCCAGCGGGCGTTCTCGAGCATGACTTCGGTCTCGGCGCGCTTGGCGCGCGCGGTGGCGATCGCGACAAACTCTCCCTGGCTTTTGGCCGATAGCTTCTGCCGGGCCTCTTCCTCCGCGGCCTGGGCACTGAGCAGATCGCCTTCCAGTTCGTGCTCGCGAGCGCTGGCTTCCTCACGGTCGAATTTCGACCCGGCACCGGCGGCGAGCAGCGCATCGTGCTCGCTGACCCGCCTGCGGGCCAGCGACAGCCTGGCCTGCACGGCACTCACCCGCCCCGCAGCGCCCCGCACCGATTCACTCAACTGACGTGCCGCCGCCTCGGCTTCGGCGAGCGCCGCATCGTCGGCCATCAGCCGGCCTTCGAGCTGCCTGACCGACGCCTGATATGGCGTTGGATCGATACGCAGCAGCACCTCGCCCTTCTTGTAGCTTCGGTTGCCTTCGGCCGGCAGTTCGACGATGCGGCCCCGGACCTGCGGCACCACCTGCAGAACCTTGCCGACCACGCGCACGTCATGCGAGGACGGCGCCACCACGTTCAGCGTCAGGACCAGCACCGTCATCGCCACCACCGGAATGGTGACCACGATCACCATGGTCGGGGTGTTCCACGGCAGCCACTTGAACTTGAAGAAGACCAGCCAGACGGCCAGCGCGTAGACACCGAGTATCAGCGCATCCATTCAGATCGGCTCCTTTCCGGCGCGAATCTCGCCGGGCGCTTCAGCGTCTTCCGGCGCCTGATCGGTGCCGTAGGCCGCCCGGTAGAACACGGGCTTGGTATGGGCCCACAGCCAGGCCAGCGGCCACAGCAGCCCCCCGAAGAACAGAGAAAGCAGGCACAGCGAATGGATCGCCTCCTTCTGCGGATGCCGCTTGCGATGCGCAATCTTCTCGGGCCAGATATGCAGCATCCAGAACAGGTAGATCCCCGCCATCGGCACGAAGATCAGTACCACCCAGGAGATGGCATTCGCCACGGTCTCCAGGGTCTTGCCACGGAGCGCGGACGCAAAAGCAGGTTCGGTCGATGCAAGCAGGAGAATGCCTGCCAACAGATAGGGGCGCAGTTTCATCGAATCGTCTTGTTGTCTGAAGCTCGAAAGCTCGGGCGCAATGCGCCGACCGGTCAGTTGCCGGAGGCGTTGTCACGCGGCGCGTCCCGGCTGGCATCTTCGTGCGCGTGCCGGAGCGGCTGGCTGGCGGGGGTGTAGGGGGCTTCGCCTTCATCGCCCTCTGATATGTCGTTTGCGTAGAGCAGGTTGTACTTGCTGCCGGCAGGACCATCGGAAGCATGGCAGCCGGCGGGTTTCGCGGCCACTCCGGCGCCCTGGCATACGTGCGACCAGTCAGGCAATGCTGGCGATGCCATGTCGCTCGCGAGTTGCGCATAAGCATGGCCAGCGCCCGCGATCAGCAGCGCAATACCAAAGACCCGGACGGCCGGACGGCAGTGATTGATCATGTCTGGAGGTTCGTTCGGAAGAAGCGCACACCTTAGGGCGACGTGCCGATCTCGGCTATCAAAGAACTTAGAAAGTGCGTGGGCGCGACATTGACTGGATACCGGTGTCGCGCTGTTTTTCTAATTTCTTTGATAGTCGTGGCGTAGTGGTACGGCCTACCCTGTGCGCCGTCGTAACTCGCTCGGGTGTAGCCCAGGCTCCCCCGATATGCAGCGCCCAATGAATGCTTTCCGCTCGATCGCCACGCGCCTGATGGCCGTGGCAGCCATCGGCGCCCTGTCCGCGTGCGCAGTGCCAACCGCCGAAACCCTGAGCCCGTTCCAGGAGCCCTGGCCCTGGACCAAGGTCGTGCTCGTCAATCGCACCAATCACGACGTGCTGGCCGTGCACGCGGGCCAGTGCGAGACCGGACCCGCACCCCGCCAATCGCAATCGATGCCAGCCTATTGCTTCCTCGGCAAGAAGCCGGAAGCGCCCATTGCCATTACATGGAGCGATAGCGGCACTGGCGCGCCGCACACCACCGCCGTGGCACTGCCGCCCTTGTGGCGCGAGAAGCCTGGACCCGATGACCTCACGACGGGCTATCTGTGCGTGCTGTTGCGCGAGGATGAGCGCCCAAGCATGACCATCGTTGCCACGCCGGAAGCGTGCGCGGTGCTCTAGCACGAACCACGTGCCTTCCTGATGCATCGATGTGGCGTATCGCCGTATAGCCGCATCGATGCATCGCCCTACCTGACACACATGTAGTCACGGTAGCGTCATCTTCGGTCCTTAGGCTTGCGGGGCTTTCAAAGCACCCCAGACATTCCTCATGCCAAGGACCCCATGCAACGTATGCGTTTGATCCGGGCGCTGCTGGTCGCCAGCCTGGTGGCCATCGGCACTGTCGCTTGCGGCGGCAACGATGACAGCCCACCTCAGCAGCCTGTCTCGCCCCCTCAGCAGCCCTCCACGCCCGACGGCGCTCCCAGCCCCACCGAGCCGGCCAAGCCGGACATGCGCTGCGCGCCCTGAATGCGCGCACGGCTCAACCCTCACTCGATGACATCATGAATTCGCGCCGCAAGTTCTTGCAGGCCAGCACCGGTGCCGCCTTTTCCGCCGCCGCCCTCGCTGCATTTCCGCCGAGCATCCGCCGTGCGCTGGCGATTCCCGCCAGCAACGTCACGGGAACGATCAACGACGTTCAGCACGTGGTGATCCTGATGCAGGAAAACCGCTCGTTCGACCACTACTTCGGCACGCTCAACGGCGTGCGTGGCTTCGGTGACCGGATCACGGTTCCGATGCCCAATGGCCGCAAGGTCTGGCAGCAGGAGCGCGCTAACGGCACCGTCATCACGCCCTACCACCTCGATGGCACGGCCAACAACGCCCAACGCACGTCCGGCACGCCGCACGCGTGGGCGGACAGCCAGCAGGCCTGGGACAACGGTCGCATGTCCCGCTGGCCGGTGGCCAAAACCGACACGTCGATGGGCTACTTCAAGGAGCAGGAGATCCCGTACCAGTTCGCGCTGGCCAATGCCTTCACGATCTGCGACGCGTATCACTGCTCGATGCACACCGGCACCGACGCGAACCGCTCGTTCCATATCTCGGGGACCAACGGCGCGACGCCGCAGAACGTGGCTTTCGTCAACAACGAGTGGGATGCGATCAATGGCGTGCCGGCCGACGCAAACATCGGCTATACGTGGAAGACCTATGCCGAGCGGCTGGAAGAAGCCGGCGTGAGCTGGATCAGCTATCAGAACATGCCCGACGAATGGGGCGACAACATGCTTGGCGCGTTCCAGACGTTCCGGCGCGCGAACCTGGCATCGGGCTTTCCGGTCTCCAGCGGCGGCTCGCCGGGCAAGCCCTACACCAATACCGGCCAGGCAGTGCCGTATCACGCCTATGACGCCGCCACCGACAATGCCGCCAATCCGCTGTACAAGGGCGTGGCGAACACGCTGCCGGGTGACAAGCCGGACCAGTATTTGGACGCTTTCAGGAAGGCGGTTCTCGACAACAAGCTGCCGCAGGTGTCGTGGATCAACGCACCGTCGATCTACTGTGAACATCCGTCGCCATCCAGCCCGGTGCAAGGCGCGTGGTTCCTGCAGGAGGTACTGGACGCCCTGACCGCGAATCCGGATGTCTGGAGCAAGACCGTTCTGCTGATCAACTTCGATGAGAACGACGGCTATTTCGACCATGTGCCCTCGCCGTCGGCACCGTCAAAGAACCCGGACGGCACCTATGCGGGCAAGACCACGCTGGCGGATGCGGACCTGACCGCCGAGTACTTCACGCAAGGCGCGCCGGCCGGCAGCACGGGCCAGCCCGCGCCGGATGGCCGCGTCTTCGGCCCCGGTCCGCGTGTGCCGCTATATGTGATTTCGCCGTGGAGCCGCGGCGGGTGGGTCAATTCGCAGGTGTTCGACCATACGTCGGTGCTGCGCTTCCTTGAGGCCCGATTCGGCGTGCGCGAGCCGAACATCAGCCCGTTCCGCCGCGCGGTCTGCGGCGACCTGACCAGCGCGTTCAACTTCAAGACGCCGAACAACGAGCCCATGCCGACACTGGGCGGCCGCACCACGCGAGAGCTTGCCGACAAGCTGCGCGCGGACCAGCAGAAGCTGCAGCAGGTGCCGGTGCCGCGCGACATGCAGTTGCCGCTGCAGGCCGCCGGTGCGCGTCCGTCGCGAGCCTTGCCATACGAACTGCATACCAGCGCGCGTTGCCGTGCTTCGGGTCAGGTGGAACTGGTATTCGCGAACTCGGGCACGCAGGCTGCCGTCTTCCACGTGTACGACGGCTTCAAGCTCGATCGCATCCCGCGCCGCTATACCGTCGAGGCGGGCAAGACCTTGTCGGACACCTGGGACGCCGCACGTGACAACTTTGGCAAGTACGACCTATGGGTGCTGGGCCCGAACGGCTTCCATCGGCATTTCAAGGGCGACCTGAACCGCCTGACCGGCACGCAGGCCGCGCCGGAAATCCGCGTGTGCTACGACGTGGCCAATGGCAATGTCTACGTGGACCTGATGAACACGGGCGGTCAGCCGTGCGTGTTCACGGTGACGCCGGTGGTCTACCGCCAGGACGGTCCGTGGACCGCGAACGTGGCCGCCGGCGCCAGCACCACCCAGCACTGGGAACTGCAGGCCAGCGGGCAGTGGTATGACTTTGCCGTGACGTGCAGCAGTGATGCGTCGTTCTATCGTCGTTTCTCTGGCCGTGTGGAGACTGGCAAGCACGCCATCAGCGATCCGGCCATGAGCGAGGCGTAACGCGCTGACAAGCGGTGGTCCGCAGGGCGCCGCTTGTCAACGCACGCCGCCGCGCCAGTTACTGCACCGAGTACCCGCGGCCCGTCATGCAGGCGCGCCACGCTTGCCAGTACGACGTCACGGCCCAGCCATTGTTCGCCTGAATCTGCGCACTGGTGGCTACGGCCTGGCGGCGCTGCTGGCGATGCGCCACGCCACCGGCGATTGTCCCTGCCGCCGCACCCGCCGCGGCG
>NZ_ANKP01000046.1:0-4116 GCF_000319775.1 Cupriavidus sp. HMR-1 | reverse complement strand
GGCCAGGCCGGCGGCAATCGCCTGGCCGAGGCCCTGCGCGCCGCCCGTGACCAGTGCCACGCGGCCGGCGAGCGAAAAGGGATGGGCTGTGGATGCATTTTCCATGCGGGGAAATATACCGCAGCCCTCCGGTCTTCAGCGGATCAGCTTGCCGGTCGACGAAACGATCGACATTTCCACGAACGAGGAACCGGTGTGGCGCGTCGGGCTGTAGCTGATCAGGATGCCGCCGAGATCGTAGTCGCGCAGGCCTTCAAGCGCCGCCACGAGCTTCTCGCGTGTGGGCTCCGGTCCCGCGCGGCGCAACCCTTCGACCAGCACCTTTGCCGACATGAAGCCCTCCATGCCCGCATTGCTCGGCTCCACCTTCTGCGCCTTGGCCAGGCCGCGATACTCGCTGGCAACGCTCATCTGGCTCGAGTTCATGCCGGGCACCACCTGCGTGATGATCAGGCCCCGGGCATCGTCGCCCAGTTCCTTGATGAACGAATCGGCAGCGTTATTGGACAGCGTGACGAACTGCGCCTGGCTACCGGCCTTCTTCATCTCGTGGATGATCCGGGCAGCCTCCGAGCCCGAACCGATCACCATCACGGCTTGCGGATCGGCCTTGTTGACGCTGGCCACACCCTGGCTGATATCCCCCATCGGTCGATTGAACGACGCCGCGCCAGCGGGCTGCACGCCACGTGCCTGCAAGGCCGTGTTGAAGCCCTCGAAGACGTCCTGCCCGAAGCCGTCGTTGGCATAGAAGATCGCGATCCGGTTCATGCCGGACGTGGCCAGATGGTTGATCGCGCGGGCCACTTCATCCTGGTATTTCGCACGCACGTTGAACACGTAGCGATTGACCGGTCGATGCAGCGTGATGGCCCCGGTCAGCGGCGCCACCAGCGGCACCTTCTCCGCGCCGATGATCGGCAGGATGCTCTCGTTCTGCGGCGTACCACGCACCATGAACAGCGCGAAGACCTTGTCGTCGGCAATCAGCTTGCGCACATTGCCGGGCGTGCGTTTGGCATCGAAGCCGTCGTCATAGGTCAGCAGTTCGATGCGCCGGCCCGCGACGCCGCCGCTGGCATTGACCGCATTGAGATAGACCTGGGCACCGGCGATCTGCTCCTTGACCGAGCCCGCCACCGGGCCGGTGACGCCGGCCGACTGGCCGATGCGAATGGTGTTCTTGGTGATGCCGGGTTCCGCGTGTGCCGCGATGGGCGCGACAAACCCGAGCGTGGCGGCGAATATGCCGCACGCGAACTGCCTTGCGTTCATTGTTGACCCCTCCAGTAGCGCTGGTGTGTTTGATTTTTAAGCGCGCCGCGCAACTGCGGCGGCATGGGGACGGTAACCCAACGGGTGGCAATGAGCAAACAAAGCGGCGGATAAGGCGGAATTTGACGCAGGAAATGCGGCGAAGTGTTGCTGCGGCATCACACCGGAAACCTGAAGACTCCGGTACCGGTTTCAGGTGTGGCCGCAGCATGGCGCGTGATGGGACACACGCCGGGGCGCGCCACGACGGGCGCGCGAAGGGAAAGGCCTGACCCCGCTTCGATCAGGGGAAGGCCGGTACTGCAGGATCCAGGCCGGCGAAGGACGCTTCGGGGTGCGCCTTCTGCAGCAGCGCCTCGACTTCTTCGACACGGCCGCGCGGCACATCCACCATCAGCAGCAGCTTGCCTGCCTCGATGTCCTTCTCGAACGACCGTAGTCGACTGTTCGGCGCCGAGCTGCCGATCATGCTCGCGGCCCACGCGCCAAACACGGCGCCCAGCACGGCGAGCACGCCGACCAGACCCCATTGCGGAGAGTCGCTGACGATCGGGAACATCGCTACCACCACGCCGGCCACGATACCGACACCACCGCCAACCATCAGACCCATTTCCGCAGCATGAACGATGTCCGAAGTCTGGAACAGGTTTGCCTCGTGCAGACCCGTCATGTCGGCGCCGTCGCGTCCCACGAAATGGATGTGGCTATTCTCGATGCGAGCCAGCAGCAGGTCGTCCATGGTACGGCGCGCGCTCGCCAGGTCGGGCAACAACCAGAAGATCCGTTTGCGCATGACTAGCCTCCTCTGTCAGGCCGCCCCGTACTCTGATGATCCGTCTTCGGGACGGGTTAGTAGCTGTTCTACTCTCTCCGCGAAGCCTGCGCAAGGTACCGAATGGATGACGGGAAGTGGGGTGCCAAACGGAGAATTTCGCGCGTCACTTCACCCGTGCGAACACCATCAGAATGTGATCGGTAGACGCACCGTCACCGTCAGATCTGGTGTATCTCGCGTCAGGCCCGCACCCACCGAGAGGTTCAGCGTGTACCGGTTGTTGAAGCGATAGGAGTAGCCCACGAGCAGCGTGCCCTGCGTGATGCGCACGGAGCCTGGGACGGTCTGCCCGTTCTGCTTGGTCGGCCAGATGATGCTCTGGTCATAGCCGATACTGAACGACGCGTGCTCGTTGAGCGACAGGCCCATGCCGAAGTTGAACTCGAAGATGTCTCCCGGTGCGATCTTGCCGAGGAATTCCTGCTGGCCGTTCAGCACGGTGCGATAGATGTTGTCACGCGCGAAGTTGTGCAGGTAGCTGAACGTACCGAAGAACACCGCCGGATCGGTCGGCAACAGCCACGTGACGCCCGGCTGGATTGCCTGGAAGCCGGTGCCGGTCGGCATGCCCAGCGGCAACCCGGTGCCGGTGGTGTTGCTGACACAACGGGTCACGCAATCGGTCACCACCTCGAACGGATCCTTGCCGGTGTTGGACTTGTAGCGCAGCCAGCCGATGAAGTACGGCATTTTCTCGTTGCCGTAGTTGAGCTGGTAGCGCAACGTCGCCTCGACGTCGCCCAGGCCGCTGCCGCTCGAGTTGAAGGCGTTGTCGACGGCGGTGCCGGTGAAGATCTCGCGGCTGACGGTATCGCTGCTCGAATGCACGTACGGCACCTTGGCTTCGATCTCGAGACGCTTGGTAATGCCGTAGCGGAAGGCCATGGACGTGATGTACGTCGACGTCTTGATCTCGCGCACGTCGATCAGGCCGATCAGCAGTGCGGGAATCACCGTGTAGCCGACCAGTACCGCGCGGTCACTCGACGAGTAGCCGTACTGGAAGCTCGGTTCGATCACGATCTTGCCCTGCGGCGTGAGTACGCCAGGCTGGTCGAAGATTGGCGCGATCTCTGGTGGACGCGTATCGCGCTCCGGCGGCCTGCCCACAGGTTGTTCGGGACCCGCGGCGGACTCGCCTTGCTGGTCGCCCTGGGCGGCCTGGCCCTGTTGCACGTTCTGCGGCGCCACGGCCTGCGGCGGCGCGTCGGAAGGCACCTGCTGGGCCTGTACGCCTTGCTGAGCCGTGCTGTTGATCTGTGTGGCGCTGGCGCCCGCAGCGGCCGCGGCGGCATTGGTCGCCATGTTGCCCGGCGTCACGCCGGTACCTACCCCGGCCTGGCCACCACGTTTGCGCGCCAGCGATTCGCTATCCACCGTGCTGCGCAGTTCGCGGATCGTGGCCTCCTGTTCGGCCAGCGCCCGCTTCATCGCCTCCAACTGCTTCGCCTGCTCGCTCAGTTCCTTCTGCAGCGTTTCGAGCTTGGCGGCCGCCGGCGGCCCATCGTCGGGCGGAGTCTGCGCATGAGCCATGCCGCCAAGCAGGCACATCGTAGAGCAACTGGCAAGACCAATCCCCTGCAGCGAGCGCTTCTTCATGACGTCTACCTCCCCCGAGGACGGCGGGCAAAAACGCTAAGGCCCGCTACCAGTTCGTCGATGTCTTCCTTTCCACGACCAAAGTTTCCTGCGACTGCCTTGTTGGTGTTACTTCATGCCGGCCATTGTTGAGATGACACTGTTCAGCGCGGTGTTTGCCATTTGCGCGCGGAATGCCGCCAACGTGTTCACGCTGGCGTTGATGGTCATCAGGCTCTGGATATTCTGGTTGTTGAGGGTATTCTGGATAACCGTGGCCGGCATGTTCGCTACCGAACCAACGTTCGCGGTGTTGGCCGCGCCGTTCTGTATCACCGTAAGCAGGCCGTTGGTGACGACCGTGCCCGCCGCCGCGACGGCCGTCGCAGCCTGTTGCTGCGCCACGCCGGCGGCGCCCGTTGCCT
>NZ_ANKP01000045.1:0-71720 GCF_000319775.1 Cupriavidus sp. HMR-1 | reverse complement strand
CCGCTGCCAGCACCGCCACCCCCGTAGCCCCCGGCCCCGCCTCGGCGACGGCCGCCAAGACCCCGACCACCAACGGCAAGAGCCCGCCCACGACGACGGTCACGCTACCCGACAGGGGCCGCGTGAGCTTGGCCGAATATCGCGCGCAAATGCGCGATCAGTTGATGAAGACGGAGAATGCATCGGCCGACGTGGCCGATTGCGCCGCGCACGCCAGCTGGGTGGTGCCGCGGTCGGCGACTTATGACGCGCTGAAGATCCCCACGGGCGCACTTGCCCAGGATCAGGCCACCGAGGAGCGCTGGGAAAGCCGGTTCTCGTCGGGCAAGCAGTCCGTAGTCGTCAGCTCCGTCGTGACGTTCGCTGCCAGCGCACACCGCCGCTCGGGGGAACCGCAATGGCAACCGGTCAAGGTCCGCTGCGGCTACGACAACGGCATGATGCTGGCGTACGAACTGCTCAGCAGCAGCGGCGAGACGATCAGCGAGCCAGCCGCGGCACCCGCCGTGGCCACGTCGCACTCGAAGAAGAAAAAAGGCAAGAGCACCGCCAAGGCATCGACGTCGTCGAAGTCCAGCAAGGCAAGCTCGACGTCCAAATCGACATCGTCTTCCAAGAGCACATCTTCCAAGACGACAACCAAGAAGAAGCAGTAAGGCCCTGCGCCGACTGCGACTGAGACGCAGGCCCGCCTCCCTCTCCCGCTTGCGGGAAAGGGAGCGCTTGGCGCTTCAAACCCTGATCACGTCCGTCAGCCCAGATACTCCAGAACCGCCTGCAGCATCGACGTACCAAGCAGGCCGCTCTTCGCACCGTTCCAGCCCAGCACCGGGTCTGGCAGGTCGGCGTTGTCCTTGAACGGCATCTCCAGCGTCAGGGCCAGGCAGCCGAAGGTATGGCCGATGTACTTCGAGGCAAGCTTCAGTGCGTCCGCGTTGTACTTGCTTGCAGCGTAGCCGTGCACGTCCTGGAAGTCCGGCGTGGCCCGCTTGAACGCCTCGATGAAGCGCGACTGCTGGTCGCGCTGGGCTGCGGTAAAGCCAGGAAGCATCTCGCTGCCGGCTACGAAGTTGTACGGCAGCGCCTCGTCACCATGAATGTCGAAGAACAGATCGACACCAGTGGCTTCGATCGCCCGGCGCACGTGATACACCTCGGGGCTCGTCTCGAGGCTCGGCTGCATCCATTCGCGATTGAGGTTGGCGCCCGCGGCATTCGTGCGCAGGTTGCCGCGCGCCGAACCATCCGGATTCATGTTCGGCACGATATGGAACACGGCGCGATCGAGCAGCTTGCGCGCCACCGGATCGCCCGCCCACATGCCGGTGCCCGTCAAGCGCTGCAGCACGCCTTCGCAGAACCATTCGGCCATGCTTTCGCCCGGATGCTGACGCGCGATCATCCAGACCGTCTTCTTGCCCGGCCCTGGCTGACCCAGCGTCACGCAGGTCAGGTCGCGCCCATCGACGGTGCTGCCAAGGTGCGACAGCTTCGCCAGCGGCGAACGCTGGCAGGAGGCCAGCAGCGAAAGGTGCCGCTCCTCGGGATACGGTTCGAAATACGCAAACCAGACGCTGTCGTGTTCGGGCTTGAAGTCGACGGTCATGGTGGTGCCGTCGTAGCGCGTCGGCACGCGGAACCAGTGGGCCCGGTCATAGGAGGCCACGACGCTGTAGTCGCGCCAGCCGTCCGGATAGGTGCATTCGCCCGCGTTAAGGAACTGGAGCCTGCAGGCCTGCCCGGCCGCGCCCTGCAGCCGGAAGTGGAACCATTGGCGAAAGTCGGCGTGCGAATCGGCGCGGATACGCAGGCGGATGTCGTCGGCACGATCGAGGGCTTCGACTTCGATCGCACCCGAATCGAACAGCGTGGAGATATGCAGCGCTGAGGTCATGAAGTAGCTCCTTGGTTCTCAGTCTTCCAGACGGCGGCGGAATACCCAGCGGGCATCGTCGGACGCGGCCTTGTCGAAGGCGTAGCCGTCTTCGTTGAAGCGCTTCAGTTGCGCGGGATCCGTCACGCGATGGGTGACCGCGTAGCGGGCCATCGTGCCACGCGCGCGCTTGGCGTGGAACGAGATGATCTTGTAGCGGCCACCCTTCCAGTCCTCGAACACGGGCGTGATCACGCGCGCGGCCAGCACCTTCGGGCGCACTACCTTGAAATATTCTTCGGACGCCAGGTTCACCAGCGTCTGCGAGCCCTCGTGCTTGAGCTCGGCCATATCCTTGTTGATCAACGCCGTGACGTCGTCGCCCCAGAACGCGTAGAGGTCCTTGCCGGCGGCGTTGTCGAGCCGCGTGCCCATTTCCAGGCGATACGGCTGCATCCAGTCCATCGGCCGGAGCACGCCGTAGAGGCCGGACAGGATGCGGATGTGCTTCTGCGCGAAGGCAAGGTCGTCGGTCGACAGCGTCTTCGCATCGAGACCGTCGTAGACATCGCCATTGAAGGCCAGCACGGCCTGCTTGCTGTTGGCCGTCGTGAACTCGGGCGACCAGTCGGCGTAACGCGTGACATTGAGCACCGCGAGCTTGTCGGAAATATCCATCAGCGACGCCACATCCTGCGGGGCCAGCTTGCGCAGGCGCTCGATCAGCGTGGCCGAGCGGTCGATGAAACGCGGTAGCGTATGGGTCTTGACGCGTGGGGGTGTCTCGTAGTCCAGGGACTTGGCGGGAGACAGGACGATGAGCATGGCAAAATCGCGGGCAGAAACAAAGACCAGATTGTAGCGAATGCACACCACCCACACCGGCCACGATGCCAACTCCAGCACCGGCCCCGATGCCGGCGCCCTCTCCGTCACTTCCGCACCCCGGGTAGTCCTTGACTCCAATATCTGGGTAGACCTGCTGGTCTTCCGCGACCCGCATGTGGAGCCGATCCGGGCCGCGCTGGCAGCCGGCGCCATCGCCCCGGTGATCCGGGCCGACTGCCGGGAGGAGTTGCGCCGGGTGCTGGCCTATCCCCAGTTCACCCGCTTTGCCGTCGATATCGACGCCGCGCTGGCGGAGGTCGACCGCGTCACCACACTAGAACCGGCGCCCACCCAGGAAGACGCTGACGCGATCCGCCTGCCGAAGTGCAAGGACACTGACGACCAGAAGTTCATCGAACTCGCCCATTTCTCGCGCGCGGCGCTGCTGGTGTCCAAGGACAAGGCAGTGCTCAAGCTCCGCAGCCGCCTGCGCCGCTCCAGCGGGGTGGAAGTGCTGCCGCCGCTGGCATTCGGCACCTGGCTGGCGGCATGGGTGCCGCCCGGTGATCGCGGCTAGAATGTCGCTCTGGCTGATTGCCCCGCTTCTACTCTTTCAAGCTCCGTCATGGCTGAATCCAATCTCGCCCCGCTGAATCCGCCCCTGTCGCGCCTGCCCAATGTGGGCACCACGATCTTTACCGTGATGTCGGCGCTGGCGGCCGAAAAGAACGCCGTCAATCTCGGCCAGGGCTTCCCGGATTTCGACTGCGATCCGCGCATCGTCGATGCCGTAACGCACGCAATGCGCACCGGTCACAACCAGTACCCGCCGATGGCTGGTGTGCCACAACTGCGCCAGGCCATCGCCGCCAAGATCGCGAAACTGTACGAACACGCCTACGACTGGAATACCGAGATCACGGTGACCGCGGGCGCCACGCAGGGCCTGCTGACCGCCATCCTCTGCGCCGTGCATCCGGGCGACGAAGTGATCGTGCTGGAACCGTGCTACGACAGCTATCTGCCTGCGATCGAACTGGCCGGCGCGACGGCCGTGCCCGTGACGCTGGAAGCGCCGCTGTTCCGCATCCCGTTCGACAAGCTGGCCGCCGCGATCACGCCGCGCACGCGCATGATCATGATCAACACCCCGCACAACCCGACGGGCACGATCTGGCGCGAAGAGGACATGCAGCAACTGGCCGACCTGCTGGCCGGCACCGACATCCTGCTGCTATCCGACGAGGTCTACGAACACATGGTCTACGATGGCCAGCGGCATGAGTCGGTGGCACGCCATCCCGAACTGGCGCGACGCAGCTTTGTCGTGTCGAGTTTCGGCAAGACCTATCACGTGACGGGCTGGAAGGTCGGCTTCGTGGCCGCCCCGGCCGCGCTGTCGAACGAATTCCGCAAGGTCCACCAGTTCAACGTGTTCACGGTGAACACGCCGGTGCAGTATGGGCTGACGGATTACATGGCCGATCCGGCTCCGTATCTGAACCTCTCCGGGTTCTACCAGGCCAAGCGTGACTACTTCCGTGCCGGTCTGGCCGGCACGCGCTTCAAGCTTCTGCCATCGGACGGCACCTACTTCCAGTGCGTCGACTACTCGGCGATCTCCGATATGAGCGAGGCCGATTTCTCGATGTGGCTCACGCGCGAAATCGGCGTTGCCGCGATTCCGGTCTCGGCGTTCTACTCCACGCCGCGTGAATCGGGTGTCGTGCGCTTCTGTTTCGCGAAGAAGGAAGAGACGCTGAAGCTGGCGCTGGATCGCCTGGCAAAGCTCTGATCCGAATTGGAGGCTTGCCCGCCCCACTCCCACAACGTGGAAGTGGGGTGATTACCCTTCTTACTTGTTCCTGGCGACCATCTGCTCCAGATTTACCTTGCGATCCGCGTTGACCTTCTGCACGGACGGACGTTCGGCCATCGCCTTCAGGTAGTCCTTGGCCGGCAGGCCGGCCAGCAGGTCTTCGCCGTAGATGATCTTCGTGCAAGACGAGATCAGCGGCAGGTGGCAGATGGCGGCGCAATCGGCCAGCGTGAAAGTATCGCCCGCGATGTAGGGCGAGAACTTCGCCAGTTTCGCGAAGCCGGGGATGTACCGGTCGAGCAGCTTGCGCTGGCGCTCCTTGATACTGTCGCTGACCTTGCCGCCAAAGAACGCTTCCGGGTAAAGTTCGCGCGCTGTCAGTTCCAGGTACAACTCCAGAAACGTGATGACCTCGCGTACCTTGGCGGCCTGATAAGGGTCTTTCGGCAACAGCGGCGACCCCGGATAGGCCGCCTCGATATACTCGTCGATCACCTCGGACTCGCACAGCGGGCCCGCATCGGTGATGATGTAGGGAACCTTGCCGAGCGGCGAGGCCTGCAGGTCGGTCTGCCCCAGCCAGGCCAGCACTTCCTCGAATGGCTGGTTCTTCTCCAGCATCGCCAGCTTGACCTTGTTGTAGTAATTGCTGGCCGCAAAGCCGCAGAGCTTCAGCATGTTGTCTCTCTCCGTAGTAGTGTGAGATCGTCGGAGTCGACCCGAAGTCGCCTCATCGTTCCCCGCACTGCCGTTTCTGTCCGATCAGCGCACGCGGCGTGCGCGCCCCGTCTGTCGCGGCAAGTGCAAAAAACGTACGATCGTGCTAATTTAACCACAACTTTTTTGGACGAACGATGAGCAATTCCACCATCCAAACGCTCGGCATCGTCGGCACTGGCGCCATGGGCCGCGGCATCGCCCAGATCGCCGCGCAGGCTGGCCTGACCGTCAACCTGTTCGACACGAATGCCCAGGCCGTGGCGGCAGCACGCCAGTATCTGCAGGATACCTTCACCAAGCTGGCCGAGAAAGGCAAGATGAGCGCCGCCGACGGCGAGGCCGCGCTGGCCCGCGTGAAGGCCTGCGCCGCGCTGGAAGACCTGGCCGCGTGCGACATGGTGCTGGAAGCCATCGTCGAGAGGCTCGATGTCAAGCGTGACCTGGTGGCCAAGCTTGAAGCCGTCGTGCGCGATGATGCCGTGATCGCGTCGAACACTTCGTCGCTGTCGATCACGGCCATCGCCGTGGGCGCGAAGAAGCCCGGTCGCGTGGTCGGCTATCACTTCTTCAATCCGGTGCCGCTGATGAAGGTGGTGGAAGTCGTGGATGGCATCTCGGGCGACCCGGCCGTGGGCGACCGCCTGATGGAACTGTCGCGCCGCATGGGCCATACGCCGGTGCGCTGCAAGGACATGCCCGGCTTCATCGTCAATCACGCTGGCCGCGGCATGAACATCGAAGGGCTCAAGGTTGCACAGGAAGGCGTGGCCGAGTTCGTCGACATCGACAACATCATGCGCGAGCAGGCTGGCTTCCGCATGGGCCCGTTCGAGCTGATGGACCTGACCGGTCTTGACGTATCGCACCCGGTGATGGAGTCGATCTACAACCAGTTCTACCAGGAGCCCCGTTACCGTCCGTCGCCGATCACGTCGCTGCGTTCGGTCGGTGGCCTGCTCGGCCGCAAGACCGGCGCGGGCTTCTACGCCTACCCCAACGGCCAGAAGCAGGTACCGGCCGCCGCGCCGGTGCCGGCTGCGCGCCCTGCCAGCGTGTGGGTGAGCCGCGCCAACGAGCGTGGCCATGCGATGACCGTCAAGCTGCTGACCGCCCTGGGTGTCACGGTCGAGGCTGGCAACCAGCCGCCGGCTGACGCGCTGATCGTGGTGACGCCGCTGGGTCTGGACGCAACCACCGCCGCACTCGAGGAAGGCCTTGACGCCACGCGCGTGGTTGCCATCGACACCCTGATGCCGTTCGAGGCCACCAAGCGCCGCACGCTGATGACCACGCCGGCCACCAGCGCCGCCGCACGCGACGCCGCGCACGGCCTGTTCGCCAGCGACGGCGTGCCGGTGACGGTGATTCGCGATTCGGCCGGATTCGTTGCACAGCGCGTGATCAGCTGCATCGTCAACATCGCCAGCGACATCGCGCAGCAACGCATCGCCACCCCGACCGACATCGACCTGGCCGTGCACCTGGGCCTGGGCTATCCGAAGGGCCCGCTGGCACTCGGCGACACGATCGGCGCCGACCTGATCCTTGAAGTCCTGCGCAACCTGAACCGCCTGACCGGCGACATGCGCTACCGTCCGAGCCCGTGGCTGTGGCGCCGCGCCGGACTTGGCCTGTCGTTGCTGACCGAAGAAGCCTGACCCCACGCAGGCGCCCCGACGAGACACGGGGCGCCTTTTTCATTTCCGCCAGATCAAGAGGCTGCCGTGACCGCCCAACTACTTTCCGAACGCGTCGACTCGACGCTCGTACTGACCATCTCCAACCCCGAAGCGCGTAACGCGCTGCATCCGGACATCTACGCCGCTTCGGCGGAAGCGCTCGAAGTCGCCGCCCGCGACGATTCGATCCGTGCCGTGATCCTGACGGGTGCCGATGGCGTGTTCTGTGCCGGCGGCAATCTGAACCGACTGCTCGGCAACCGTTCGCAACCACCGTCGGTACAGGCAGACAGCATCGAAGTCCTCAACCAGTGGATCGAGTCGTTCCACGCCTTCCCCAAGCCGATCATCGCGGCGGTCGAGGGCCCGGCCGCCGGCGCGGGATTCTCGCTGGTGCTGGCGTGCGATTTCGTCGTGGCCGCCAGCGATGCCAAGTTCGTGATGGCCTACGTCAAGGTCGGTCTGACGCCTGACGGTGGCGGCTCGTACGAGATCGCGCGTATGCTGCCGCGCCAGCTTGCCAGCGAGATCATGATGGAAGGCAAGCCGGTGGATCCGGCGCGCCTGGCGCACTTCGGCATCGTCAATCGCGTGGCGGCGCCGGGGCAGGCCCTGACTGAAGCGCTGCGCATCGCCGAAAACCTGGCCAAGGAATCGCCCAACGCGGTCAGCGGCATCAAGGCGCTGATCAACCACGCGGGCACCGCGACCCTGACCGAGCACCTGGCCGCCGAACGCGACAGCTTCGTGGCCGCACTGCATCACAAGGACGGTGGAGAAGGCATCAGCGCGTTCCTCGAGAAGCGCAAGCCAAACTACCGCTAAGCCCCCGAGAAGACACAACACATAAGGACACCCGGAGACAGCATGAGCACCAACGTATCGCACTTTGAAGGCACCCGCCCCGTGGCCGACCAGCAGCGTTTCGACGTCGGCGCCCTTGAATCCTGGATGCGGGAGCATGTGGACGGCTTCGCGGGCCCGCTGACCGTGGAGCAGTTCAAGGGCGGCCAGTCAAACCCGACTTTCAAGCTGATCACGCCGGGCCAGACCTACGTCATGCGTGCCAAACCGGGACCGAAGTCGAAACTGCTGCCTTCCGCGCACGCCATCGAGCGCGAGTATCGCGTGATGGCGGCGCTGGCCGGCACCGACGTGCCCGTGGCCCGGATGTTCGCGCTGTGCGAGGACGAAGAGGTGATCGGCCGCGCGTTCTACATCATGGAGTTCGTCGGTGGCCGCGTGCTGTGGGACCAGTCCCTGCCGGACATGACCAAGTCCGAACGTGGTGCGATCTATGACGAAATGAACCGCGTCATCGCCGCGCTGCACACGGTGGACTACAAGGCGATCGGGCTGGCCGACTACGGCAAACCGGGCAACTACTTCCAGCGTCAGATCGAACGCTGGAGCAAGCAGTACAAGCTGTCGGAAACCGAGTCGATCCCGGCCATGGACCAGTTGATGGCCTGGCTGCCGGACCATATTCCGCAGGAGGATGTGGACCTGACCAGCATCGTCCACGGCGACTACCGCCTGGACAACCTGATGTTCCACCCGACCGAGCCCAAGGTGCTGGCGGTGCTGGACTGGGAACTGTCCACGCTGGGCCATCCGATGGCCGACTTCGGCTACCACTGCATGAGCTGGCATATCCAGCCGGGCCAGTTCCGCGGCATCGCCGGACTCGACTACCAGGCGCTTGGCATCCCTGACGAGGCCACCTATCGCCGCCTGTACGAGCAGCGCACGGGCCGCCAGATCACGGGCGACTGGAATTTCTATCTGGCCTTCAGCATGTTCCGCATCGCCGGCATCCTGCAGGGCATCATGAAGCGCGTGGTCGATGGCACCGCATCGTCGGCACAGGCCACGGACGCCGGCAAGCGCGCCCGACCGATGGCCGAGATGGGCTGGGCCTACGCGCAGAAGTCGGGCGCCTGATGGCGGCCTGCGCATCGGCCACAGGGGTTCAAGAACATAGGTAGCACTTGATCCGATGCGCATCCGGGGCCCCTCTTCCTTCCGTGCAAGAGGGGCCGGCCCGGGAAAAACCAGTGCGTGAAGCAGCGCCGAAGTCATCTGACGACTGAGTACGCAGCCCGTCGCCTAGCCGCTTCGAGGCCGAAAATCCGGCCCATCTCCGTATTTTCCTGATAGACCCTCACCAGAATCCTGTCTACACTTGGCTCTAGTTGTACGACATCTTATGATAAGTGTTGACTGGAGACACAGCATGACCTCTCGCCGCCAATTCCTTGGCCAGGCTTCGGGCCTGGCCGCCCTTGGCACCCTCGGTACCGCTGGTATCCTCGCCCCCGCCTCCGCATGGGCCGACGACAAATGGCCGAGCCGGCCAATCCGGCTGGTGGTGCCCTACCCGGCCGGCGGCTCGTCGGACATCATCGCGCGCCTGATCAGCAAGCAGCTCGGCGAGGCACTGGGCCAGCCGATCGTGGTCGACAACCGTCCGGGCGCCAATGGCAATATCGGCGCGGCGATGGTCGCGCAGGCCGGCACGGACAACCACACGCTGCTGCTGTGCGATGTCGGCGCGCTGGCGATCAGCCCGTCGGTCTACACGAAACTCACCTTCGATCCGAACAAGGACCTCAAGGGCGTAGCCATGCTGGCCTACTCCCCGCACCTTCTGGTCGTCCACCCGTCCGTGCAGGTCAGCAACCTCAAGGAACTGGTTGCCCTGTCGCACAAGCAGACCCTGAACTTCGCGGTCACGGCGATCGGCAGCGCGCCGCACCTGGCTGGCGTGGCCGTGCAGCAGGCCACCGGCGCGGCGTGGCAATACGTGCCCTACAAGGGCGGGTCGCAGGCCATTTCCGATACCGTGGGTGGCACCGCGCAGGTGCTGATGAACGGGATGCTGGCCACCTGGCCGCAGGTGCAGGCCGGCAAACTCAAGCTGCTGGCGGTGTCGAAACGCTCGCGCATGGCCCTGGTCAGCCAGACGCCCACCATCGCCGAGAGCGGCGTGGCGAATTTCGAATCGGGAACGTGGCAAGGCGTGATGGCGCCAGTCGGAATGCCGGATGCCATCGTCTCGCGGATCAATGCCGAGCTGATCCGCATCATCCGCACACCGGAGATCCGCGCCCAACTGGCCGGGCAAGGCGCCGAAGTCGTGACCATGTCGCCGGCCGAGACCGGCAAGTGGTTCGGGACGGAGGAGAAGCGCTGGGCTCAGGTGGTGAAGGCGGCCGGGGTGAAGCTGGACGCCTGATTACCGCGGAAGGCTTATGCATGAAGAACGGGCGCGATATTCGCGCCCGTTCTTCATTGGCCAGTCATGACAGGAACCTGAAGCGCCAGCGTTGTTCCCCGGCCCCTCACCCGCGCGGGAGAGGGGTGCAATCCGCGACGCACTCAATCGCCCAGCGCCACGCCCTCACGCCGTGGATCAGCGCCGCCAGCCCAGACTGGCCGACCATTCGGGCCCGCCTTGCGCATGATCGCCTGCGTGCCGCTGGTCATCTCGATCTCGGCCACCTGATGGCCCTGATCCTTGAGCGCCTGCACCAGTTGAGGCGTCACCAGCCCGCGCTCGACTTCCGTTGGGCCGTTACGGCTACCGAAGTTCGCCATGCTCACGGCCTGCTGCACGTCCATGTTCCAGTCGAGCAGGCCGACCAGCGTCTTCGAGACATACTCGATGATCTGCGAACCGCCCGGAGAGCCAAGCGCCGCCACCAGCCTGCCGCTCTTGCGCTCAAACACCAGCGTCGGCGCCATCGACGAGCGCGGCCGCTTGCCAGCCTGCACGCGATTGGCCACAGGCTTGCCGTTCTCGGTCGGGTTGAACGAGAAGTCGGTCAGCTGGTTGTTCAGCATGAAGCCACGCACCATGATGTGCGAGCCGAAGTACGACTCGACCGTCGTGGTCATCGACAACGCGCCACCACGGTCATCCACCGCCGCCACCTGCGACGTGGAAATGCGCGGTGGCGAGCGGTCAGGCGCGAAGGCAACGTTGACCCCGGGCGGCGTGCCCGGTTCGGCCTTGCCCATGCTCTTGTCGCCAATCAGTTCGGCACGCTCGGCCAGGTATTGCGGGTTCACGAGCGCGCTCACGTCTACCGGCACGTAATCGGCATCGGCCACGTAGAGCCCACGGTCCGCGTAGGCCAGACGGTCAGCCTCCGAGATGGCGTGCACCGCCAGCGGATTGGCCTCGAACCCCGCCGGCGTGTTGACCTGGGTCGGCTTGAGCTTTGCCAGCGCATAGCGGGGATCGCGCTTTTCGAGTGCTTCGAGGTTGCCGAGAATCTGCGCGATCGCGATGCCACCCGACGAAGGCGGCGGCATCCCGCAGACCTTCCAGGCCTTGTAGTTCGTGCAGACCGGCGGGCGCTCCTTGGCCTTGTACCCCTTCAGATCGGCCACGGACAGGCTGCCGGGGTTCGCATGGGCGTTGACCTTGGCTGCGATGTCACGCGCGATGGGACCGTTGTAGAACACGTCCGGCCCGTGTCTGGCGATTTCCCTCAATGTCTGCGCGAGTTGCGGATTCCTGACCAGCGTGCCGACCGGCTTCGGCTTGCCCTGATCGTCGAGGAAATACGCCTTCATCTCGGGGGAGTCGGTCAGGAACTTGTCCGCGGCGACCTGCGTATAGAGGCGCTGCGAGATCGGAAAGCCCTTGTCGGCCAGTGCGATGGCTGGCTCGAACAGGCGTGCCCAAGGCAAGCGACCATGCTGGCGATGCGCGAGCTCCAGCGCGCGCAACACGCCCGGCACGCCGACCGAACGCCCACCGATCTGCCCTGCCGAGAACTCCATCGGCTTGCCATCGGCACGCATGAACAGGTTCTCGGTGGCGCCAGCGGGTGCCGTTTCGCGGCCGTCGTAGGTCTGCACGCGCTTGCCGTCCCAGTACATGATGAAGGCGCCGCCACCGATCCCGGAAGCCTGTGGCTCGACCAGCGTCAGCACTGCCTGCATCGCCACGGCGGCATCGATGGCCGACCCGCCAGCACGCAGCATCTCGCGACCTGCCTCCGTGGCCAGCGGATTCGCGGCAGCGGCCATATGCTTCTGCGCGTAGGTCGTGGTCATCCCCGGGCGGTAGCCCGAGGCAACTTCGGCGGCGGGCGGCAACCCGGCTACCGCCACGGCCTCGGTAGACGCCGGCACCGTCCCCGTCTCCGTGGCCGGATCGGTCGATGCGGCGGACGTCCCCGCTTCCTTGTCCACCGTGCCGCAGCCTGATAGCGATGCGGCCAGCAGGGAAACCATCGCCCCGGCCAGCGCACCGCGCCAGTGCCGGTTCGCGGCACGCTGCGAGAGAGATTGCGCGGAAGATCCTGTTGAAGTCGCTATGAGTGTGTCAGCCATGCCGTCCCTCCTGTCGAGAAGATCCGGCGATTCTTGGCGATCACACACGCTGGTGAAATCGGCGTTTGTCTGACAGCGTTAACCCGGGGTTACTCGGCAGCCGACGCGACATCCGTCATGCCACTGCCCAGCGATTCCATCACCGTCATCAGCTGCTCGCGCAGCCAGCGGTTCGCGCCGTCGTTCTCGCCGCCCGCGTGCCAGTACAGATGCAGTTCGAGCGACGGCACCTTGAACGGCAGCGACAGCAGGCGGTTGGCATAGGGCTCGTTGGCGATGCGCGCGTATCGCAGCGGCAGCGTGGCCAGCAGATCGGTGCAACTGACCACGCGGCACGCGGCGGCATAGTGCTGGCAACGCAGGCGCACCCGCCGCGTCAGGCCCATGCGATGCAGCGCCTGGTCCTCCAGCCCCGCGCCTCGTCGCCGCGAGGACACGTGTACGTGCTCGGCCGCGAGATAGCGCTCGAGCGTCAGCTCCTTCTTGACCAGCGGATGATCGCGCCGCGCCAGCACCACCATCGGATCGGACATGAACGCGGCGTGATGGATCGCCGGCGATACCGGCAGCAGGATGTCGATCGCGGCGTCCAGCGTGCCGGCCAGCAGTTCGGACTCCATCTCGCGCCGATCGAAGCGAATCGCCGCAATCTCCACGTGCGGCGCCATCGCGGTCACGCGCGCCATCAGCGGCGGCAGCAGCGTGGATTCGAGCGCGTCGCGCATGCCGATGGTGAACCGGCGCGTGGTGTTGGTGGGATCGAAGTGCGGCGTGTCCTGCAGCGTCCGCGCGAAGGACTGCAACGCCCCGCGCACCTCCCCGGCCAACGAGCGGGCCAGCGGCGTCGGCGCCATGCCCTGCCCGCGGCGCTCGAACAGCGGATCGTCGAACAGCGTGCGCAGACGGCCCAGCGCGTGGCTCACGGCCGGCTGCGTCAGGTTCAACTGGCGCGCGGCAGCGGTGATGCTCCCCTCGCTGTAGATGGCGTCGAATACTACGAAGAGATTGAGATCGATCCGGCTGAGCTGCATGGCACCTTCCTGCGCGAATGCTTGACTGGCACGAGACGCACGCCAGATCGCGCAGCAGGCATTGGGGCCAGCCGGCAACCGATCGACACGACGTCAGTTTGTAGTGAATGCATTCTGTCACGGAATGCAGGATATTGATACTGACCAATCCAGAAAATTCATTTTTCTTATTGATCAGGTTCCGCTAGAGTAACCAACGTCGGCACACCGTGCCTGGTACCACACCCAAAAGGTAACCGAGGAGACCTCATGCAATTCGAGTACACGCCCAAGGTCAAGGAAATGCAGGCCAGGCTGCTGGCGTTCTTCGACCAGCACATTTACCCCAACGAGAAGCGCTTCTACGCCGAGATCCAGGCCAATCGCGCGGCCGGCAACGCGTGGATTCCGACCAAGGTGATCGAGGAACTGAAGCCGCTGGCGCGTGAAGCCGGGCTCTGGAACCTGTTCCTGCCGCGTTCGAAGCGCGCGCCGGAAGGCCTGTCGAACCTCGAATACGCACCGTTGTGCGAAATCATGGGCCGTGTGCCCTGGTCGGCTGAAGTGTTCAACTGCGCCGCGCCCGATACCGGCAACATGGAAACGCTCGAGCGCTACGCCTCGGAAGAACTGAAGGACGAGTGGCTGGAGCCCCTGCTGCGCGGCGAGATCCGCTCGGCGTTCCTGATGACCGAGCCGGCCGTGGCTTCGTCGGACGCCACCAACATCGAGTGCCGCATCGAACGCGATGGCGATCACTACGTGATCAACGGCACCAAGTGGTGGTCGTCGGGCGCCGGCGATCCCCGCTGCAAGGTCTACATCGTGATGGGCAAGACCGATCCGAATGCTGGCCGTCATGAGCAGCAGTCGATGGTCGTGGTGCCGGCCGATACCCCGGGCATCACCATCAAGCGTTTCCTGCCGGTGTTCGGCTACGACGACGCGCCGCACGGCCACATGGAAATCGAACTGAAGAATGTGCGCGTGCCGGTCAGCAACATCCTGTTGGGCGAAGGCCGCGGCTTCGAGATCGCCCAGGGCCGCCTCGGCCCGGGCCGTATCCACCACTGCATGCGCAGCATCGGCGTGGCGGAACGCGCGCTGGAACTGATGTGCAAGCGCAGTCTGGAGCGTGTGGCATTCGGCAAGCAGATCGCCCGCCAGGGCGTGACGCAGGAACGCATCGCCGAAGCCCGCTGCGACATCGAGATGGCGCGCCTGCTGACGCTGAAGGCCGCGTACATGATGGACACGGTCGGCAACAAGATTGCCAAGGCCGAGATTGCGATGATCAAGGTGGTGGCGCCGAACGTGGCCCTGCGCGTGATCGACTGGGCCATCCAGGTGCACGGCGCCGCGGGTGTGTCGGGCGACTTCCCGCTGGCCAACTGGTGGGCGCACCAGCGCACGCTGCGTCTGGCCGATGGTCCGGACGAGGTGCACCGCAATGCGATCGCCAAGCTGGAACTGGCCAAGCACATGAAGCTGAACCCGGACAGCATCCAGATGCCGATCACGCGCGGTTCGTGATGCGCTGCTGCTGAAACAGGAAAGCCCGACAGGTCACTGTCGGGCTTTTTTTCTTGCCGGGCGTGACACCGAAGTGCCATCCCACGAACAGATCATCCATGCCCAACAGGGTTATTTCTTTCGTGCTCTAATGCCCCGGCGAATCTTCCATGGAGACAGTTGCAGATGATCGACGCCTACACCTGGCCCACACCGAACGGCCATAAAGTCCACATCATGCTCGAGGAGTGCGGCCTCGAGTACAGGGTCCATCCGATCAACATCGGCGCCGGCGACCAGTTCGGCGAGGACTTTCTCAAGATCAGCCCGAACAACAAGATCCCGGCGATCGTCGACACCGACGGCCCGGACGGCCAGCCGATCTCGCTGTTCGAATCGGGTGCGATCCTGCTGTACCTGGCGGGCAAGACCGGCAAGTTCCTGCCCGAGGACGTGCGCGGCAAGTACGAGGCGCTGCAGTGGCTGATGTTCCAGATGGGCGGTGTCGGCCCAATGCTGGGTCAGGCGCACCACTTCCGCATCTACGCGCCGGAGAAGATCGAATACGCCGTCAATCGCTACACCAACGAGGCCAAGCGCCTTTACGGCGTGATCGACAAGCAGTTGTCGACGCACAAGTATCTGGCAGGCGACACCTACACCGTGGCCGATATCGCGACGTTCCCGTGGCTGCGTAGCTGGCAGAACCAGGGCGTGGAGCTGGACGACTATCCGCACCTGAAGCGCTGGTTCAACGACATCGCGGAACGTCCGGCGGTCAAGCGCGGCGTCGAGGTCCTGGCCAGCGCACGCAAGCCGCTACAGGGCGACAAGGAGCGCGAGGTCCTGTTCGGCGCCACGCAATACCAGCGTCGCTAACGCCGGCGTCAGGCGGCCTGTCGTTCGCCCTGCGGGGCGTATGCGTCTGACGGTACCGGTGCCGGCTGCATGCAGCAGAGCAGCCCGGCACCGGACAGCATCGCGTCGATGCAGTAGTCGTCATCAGGCTCCGGCGCGAAGGCCATGCCCGGTTGAAGGTAGGTCGATTGAACGTCGCCGCCGCTCGCCCCGCCCCGCCATTGCAGGTTGAGCACACCCCGATGGCAGACACCCCAGACCAGCCCGCGCGCGTGAAGATGCTGCGCCCACTCGGCCTCTCCCGCATCGATCGCAATGAATTCGGCGGCGCCGGCATTGCAGTGCCCGGCCTCGCCGGCCTGTGGGATGGCGCGAACCAGCACGCTGTCGACCACGGCCTGTAACTCGACCGTCTGGTGCACTTCGGGGGTATGAATATCACCGCAGGCCAGCACCGCGCGCTCCGCATCGCCATCGAGCACGCGCAGGCCGCCTTGCAGGCAAGCCCACCATTCCGGGTGCCCGGCTACCGTGACCGGATAGCAATCACCGGCACGCAGATGGATGTAATCGCACGAATGACCGAGCCCTGCCGTTGTCGGAATGACACATAAGCAGTGACCGAAACCATTTGTCGTGGCAGTCTTCAGGTGCGGCAGATCGCCGCGCTGGTGAGCATGGAAGAACGTATAGATCCGCATGGCATTCCCTCTGAACGGAGTCTGGGACGCGAGTGGTCCCTGAATGCGCAACGGCGGTACGATGCGGCTTTCCGCCCGATCGCCAATGCGCTACTGCCCCGTTTCGGCACGGCGTGAAACCGTCCGGTCCATGCGATCGGCGCCGCACCCTTGAGTGGGCGCATCCCTTGAAATGCAGATCTGGCACCGATAGAACGACGAACTATAAGTTGTCGTGATCGACAGGTCAAACCCTTTAGCCTCGGGCGACGTAGCGACCTAATATCCACAATGCACCTTATGACCGGGGATCCACTCAAGCTGTTCGGGCGGCATCTGACCTGGTTGCGCAAGCAGCGCGGCTGGTCTCAGGAAGCGCTGTCGCTCGAAAGCGGACTCGCGCGATCGTACCTCAGCGGAATCGAACGCGGCACGCGCAATGTTGCGCTGTACAACATCTGCACGCTTGCCGACACGCTGGGTGTCGCGCCGAGTGTGATGCTGGATTTCTCCAGTCATTGCGCGGACGCGCCGGTCGAGCCGGCGCGCGCGCCATTCAACCCGGAGATATCACCGGCGGTACAGGCCACGCTGCGCTATATGACGGAACTCAGCGACACTGACCGCGATGTGGTGGCCGGCGTGGCAAGAGCGCTCGCGCGAAAACAATTGCGCAAGATCGCCTAGCCAGCAGCGCGAAGGGATGGGGGAGCCGCGTAGCTGCACGGCTGCACGGCTGCACGGCTACACGGCTACACGGCTACACGGCTACACGGCTACACGTCGAGCATGCCCTGCCGCTCGATGAACGCAATCACCTGATCAAGTCCCTGCCCCGATTTCACGCTGCCCATCACGAAGGGCCGCTCGCCGCGCATCTTGCGGGCGTCGCTCTCCATGATCTCCAGTGATGCACCAACATAGGGCGCAAGGTCGGTCTTGTTGATAACCAGCAGATCGGACTTCGTGATGCCCGGCCCGCCCTTGCGCGGGATCTTCTCGCCGCCCGCCACGTCGATCACATAGATCGTCAGGTCGGAAAGTTCCGGGCTGAACGTCGCAGCCAGATTGTCTCCGCCCGACTCGATGAACACCACATCGGCATCAGGAAACTTCGCCAGCATCCGATCGACAGCCTCGAGGTTGATCGAGGCGTCCTCGCGGATCGCGGTGTGGGGACACCCGCCCGTTTCCACACCCATGATCCGCTCGGCCGGCAGCGCGCCCGAGATCGTCAGCAGGCGCTGGTCTTCCTTCGTATAGATATCGTTGGTGATCGCCACCAGGTCATAGCGGTCGCGCATGGCCTTGCACAGCATCTCGAGCAGCGTGGTCTTGCCGGAGCCGACGGGGCCGCCCACGCCAACGCGCAACGGAGGATTTTTCTTGGTACGAGTCATGATCGGATCTCAGGATCGGAACAGCCGGGAGTACTGCGTCTCGTGACGCGCCGACAGTACGCCTAGCATCGGGGAGAACGTGGAAAGCAATGGTGGCACTGCATCGGCGCGGCACACTGCTTCATCGACGGTGCCGAGCACCGCCTGATGCAAGCCAAGCAGCATCTGCTGGCCCGCCACCTGGCCGAGCGGAACCGCCTTGATGGCGGCTGCCACCTGGTTTTCGGCCCAGTTGAAGAGATACGCGGCCAGGCCTTCACGCGCAGCGATGCCCAGCGCCACGCACGCCGAGGTAAACGCCGTGGGCAGGCAGACCGGCCGCATGTCGCGCAGCAGGTCGCGGCACGCATCGTCGCCCCAACCCATCTGCGCGATCAGTTTCGCCAGCGACCAGCCCATCTGCTCGGTCTCGAGCCGCAGTTCGGATGTTTCCCGGGTGGCATGAAACCAGTCGTTCCATTGCCGCACGGAGGCGTGGTCCCGCGTCTGCCACGCGCGATGCAGCAGTAGCCAGACAGGCGCCTCGCATTGGGCCTGCACATGCAGAAGGTTGTCGCGAATCCAGCGCTCGGCAGTCGCCGCATCCCGCACCAACTCGCAATCGATGGCCGCCTCCAGTCCCTGCGAATAGCTGAAGCCGCCGATGGGGAGCGTCGGCGAGGCAAGGTGCAGCAGGGAGATGAGCTGGGGGAGCGCGGTCATGGGGGATGGCTCTGCCGACGGTGTCAGGGGCAACTCAATGTTTGTGACCGCAATGCTCGTCATGCACGTGACCATGGTCATGGTCATGCGAGTGCGAGTGCCCATGATGCTCGTGGAACACTGCCTGCGCCGCCGCGTAGTCCTCCGCGAACGTCGCGTCATGCCCGTGCTTGTGGCCGCCGCCATAGGCGCCAGCCTCGGGCTCGAACGGCAGGTCCGCGCGCTCGGCCTGCACGCCCAGTCGGGCCAGCATGTCGGCCAGCACAGGGTCATACTCCAGCCGCAGATAATCGCGCCCGACCTCCACCGGCGTGTGGCGATTGCCCAGGTGATAGGCGGCGCGCATCAGCGCCTGCGGGTCGGTCGCGGTGACCTGCAGCACCGACTCCGCTGCGGCCTGCACTTCCACGAAGGTACCGTCCTCCGCCACCAGCAGATCGCCGCCACGCAGCACGGTGCCACGCGGCAGAAACAAGGCGGCCTCGGCGCCGTTGTCGAGGATGGCGCGCAGGCGGCTCTTGCTGCGTTCACCGAACGGCAGGACGAGCTTCGGCGCGCGGCGCACGAGTACCGGCGCGATGCCGTGCGGAGCGGGCAGGTGTTTGTCGATCTTGATCACGGGTCAGAACAGGAAATAGCGCTGCGCCATCGGCAGCACAGTGGCGGGTTCGCACGTCAGCAGCTGACCGTCGGCTACCACCTGGTAAGTCTCCGGATCCACGGTGACGTGCGGCTGCCAGTCATTGTGCACCATGTCGCGTTTGCTGACGGTACGCGTGCCGCGCACTGCGGTGAGCGTCTTGGCCAGACCGTAGCGCTCGCCGACATTCGCGGCCAGCGCCGCCTGCGAGACGAAGGTGAGCGACGATCTCGGTAGCGCCCCACCGGCCGATGCGAACATCGGACGATAGTGCACCGGCTGCGGGGTCGGGATCGAGGCATTCGGATCACCCATCGCCGCCGCCGCGATCATGCCGCCCTTTAGAATCAGGCTCGGCTTCACGCCGAAGAAGGCCGGCTTCCAGAACACCAGGTCCGCCCACTTGCCGACTTCGATCGACCCCACCTCGTGCGCGATACCGTGCGTGAGCGCCGGATTGATCGTGTACTTGGCGATATAGCGCTTGACGCGGAAGTTGTCGTGCCCGCCGCGCGCATCGTGTGGATCGCCGGGCAACTTGCCGCGCTGCGCGGCCATCTTGTGCGCGGTCTGCCACGTGCGAATGATCACCTCGCCCACGCGGCCCATGGCCTGCGAATCACTCGAAATCATCGAGAACGCGCCGAGGTCGTGCAGGATGTCCTCGGCCGCGATGGTCTCGCGACGGATACGCGACTCCGCGAACGCGATGTCCTCCGCAATGGCCGGATCCAGATGATGGCAGACCATCAGCATGTCCAGGTGCTCGTCCAGCGTGTTCACGGTGTACGGGCGCGTCGGATTGGTCGACGACGGCAGCACATTGGCCTCACCGCAAACCTTGATGATGTCCGGCGCATGGCCGCCACCCGCGCCTTCGGTGTGATACGTGTGGATCGTGCGGCCCTTGAACGCGGCAATCGTCGCCTCGACAAAGCCGCCTTCGTTGAGCGTGTCGGTGTGGATCGCCACTTGGGTATCGGTGGCATCGGCCACGGACAGGCAGGTGTCGATCGCCTGCGGCGTGGTGCCCCAGTCCTCGTGCAGCTTCAAGCCGATGGCGCCCGCCTCCACCTGCTCGGTCAGCGGCGCCGCCAGGCTGGCGTTGCCCTTGCCGAGAAAGCCGATGTTCATCGGATATGCATCGGCCGCCTGCAGCATCCGCTCCATGTACCACGGGCCCGGCGTCACGGTCGTCGCATAGGTGCCCGTCGCCGGCCCGGTGCCGCCGCCGATCATCGTCGTCACGCCGCTCATCAGCGCTTCTTCGATCTGCTGCGGGCAGATGAAGTGGATGTGCGTGTCGATGCCGCCAGCGGTGACGATCATCCCCTCGCCCGCGATGACCTCGGTACCCGGCCCGACGATGATCGTCACCCCCGGCTGGATATCCGGATTACCCGCCTTGCCGATCGCCGCGATGCGCCCGTGCTTCAGCCCGATATCGGCCTTGACGATGCCCCAGTGGTCGATGATCAGTGCGTTGGTGACCACCGTGTCGACGCAGTCCTTCGACATGCGCTGGCTCTGGCCCATGCCATCGCGAATCACCTTGCCGCCGCCGAACTTCACTTCCTCGCCGTAGATCGTGAAATCGCGCTCGACTTCGATCACAAGGTCCGTGTCGGCAAGGCGCAGCCTGTCGCCCGTGGTCGGGCCGAACATCTCGGCATAGGCCTGTCTGGAGATCTTCACGCTCATCAGAGTGCTCCCATGATTCTGCCGTTGAAACCATAGACGATGCGGTCACCGTCCAGCGCCACGAGTTGCACCGTGCGCGACTGCCCCGGCTCGAAGCGCACGGCCGTGCCGGCGGCGATGTCGAGGCGATAGCCGCGCGCGGCCTCGCGGTTGAACGACAACGCGGCGTTGGTTTCGTAGAAATGGAAGTGCGAGCCGACCTGCACCGGCCGGTCGCCAGTGTTGGCCACGGTCACGGTGACCGTGGGACGCCCCGCATTCAGTTCGATCTCGCCGTCGAGCGGCATCAGTTCACCGGGAATCATCGCGAAAGCTCCTGGGGGGAAGATCAGGCGACCAGCAGGCCGACGCCGTACAGCGCCACCCCAGCGCCAGCCACGCGCGCCAGCCAGCTGGCGTGACGACGAAGGAACGCCCCCGCGCCGATGCCGAGCACGTGCAGTGTCATCGTGGCCACGGCAAAACCGCCCACATACGCCAGCACCGAGGGCAGTGCCGCAGCAGTCGCCGGCAACTCAGCACCGTGCGCATAGCCGTGAAACAGCGCGAAGCCGCCGACGATCGCCATGCCTGCCCATGCCGACAGACGCGCGCGTGCGGCCACCAGCAGTCCGATCACGAGCAGCGAGACGGCGATCATCGGCTCGACGGCCGGCAGCGTGACGCCAGCCAGCCCGAGCGCGGCCCCCACCAGCATCATCGCCACGAACGCGAGCGGCAAGCGCAGCACATCCATCCTGGATGTCTGGCCGAAGGCGCTGCGCGGCGAGCTTGCCAGCGCGCTCCACACGCCCACGGCGGCCATCGCCAGCAGGTGGTCGGCGCCCGTGAACGGGTGGGCCAGGCCGGCCCAGAGGCTGGCACCAACCGTGGCGGCGTCGTGGCCGGGATGCGCGAAGGCAGAGACGGAGGCCAGCGACATCGCTACGCCTGCAGTCAGGCGGGAACGGAGCATGCGGTGCATAGGGTTTTCCTCTTCTTGTGAATGGCTGCGACGGTGACGCGGATTCAGACGATCGGGTGGTGCACGGTGACCAGTTTGGTGCCGTCCGGGAACGTGGCTTCCACCTGGATCTCGGGGATCTTTTCGGCCACGCCATCCATCACGTCCTCGCGTGCGAGCACGGTGGTTCCCTCGTGCATCAGTTCGGCCACGGTGCGGCCATCGCGCGCACCTTCCATGATGGCGGCGGTGATCAGCGCCACCGCTTCCGGGTAGTTCAACTTGAGACCGCGCGCGCGACGGCGTTCGGCCAGTAGCGCGGCGGTGAAGATCAGCAGCTTGTCTTTCTCGCGCGGCGTCAGTTCCATGATCGGATTCCTTGTTGTTCGAGGTATTAGGTTCTCAGGTCGACCACAGGCGCAGCGGCCTTGCCGGCACGCCATGCATCGGCTGGCGCAGCACGGTCCACGCGTCGATCATCAGGTGGCGCACCGCTTCCATATCGCTGCCAAGCACGCGCAGCAGCAGCATCGACTGCGCCGTGGTCGTGCCATGTCCAGCCAGGCAGGTCACGCCGGCGCGTAGATCGGCACGATATGGCAGACGCTCGGCCAGCGCTTCCGCCAGCTCCTGCGTGGCGCCCGGCCCGATCGCCCAAAGTGTGCCGAGGATATGCAGTCCATCCATGCCGGCCACGGCACCACGCAACGGTGACGCGCCATCGAAATGCGATTGTTCGATCCACAGCGCGCGGTCCGGGTCACCCACGCGAGTGTCGAGCCATAACGCGCCGCTGGCCCATCGCTCGCCCGACGCCTGGCGACCCAGCACCACGGCGTCCCAGCCGATCGCGCTGCCTCCGGGCGCCACCACCACGTCCGTCGTGATCCGGGCACGGGCATCGTCGAACACGATGTTCTCCTGCGGCAGCCAGTCGAGCTTCCCGCCGGCTGCCACCTCGATCCGCACATGCTGCGCTGCATCGCGGCCGAGCGACTTGTACCATTTGGTAGCACCCGGCGTGGCCAGCACCGCATGGGCGCCCGATGCCACGGCAATGTCGATGTCGAGACGATCCCCGCCCGCCACGCCGGCGGGCGGATGCAGCACCACCCCGTGGCAAATCTCCCCTTCGGGATAGAGCGGCTTCTGCACCCGCAGCGGCCCCTCGTGGCGCCGCTCGACCATGGCGGTCCGGCCGGCGCGCGCGGCAAAGCGCAAGCGCAGGCTGGCGTGCCAGGCTGATGTCATGGCGAGTTGCGATGGAAAATCCGGATGGCGCATCGAAGATGGCAAGACGGTTCAGGCGGGGGCCGGTGCGCCAGATCATAGCGCGTGGCAGCCGTCACAGAAAGGTGCCCGGACAACCTTCAGGGTCGTTCGAATGCACGCTCAAACCGCGATCAGCGCGCGCACGCCGTCCTGCTCCATCGTTGCCCCATCGCCCTTGGCCACGACCTCGCCACGACTCATCACCACGTAGTGGTCGGCCAGGTGCCGCGCGAACTCGTAGTACTGCTCCACCAGCAGCACGGTCATGCCGAACTCGTCCACCAGCAACCGCAAGGCACGGCCAATATCCTGGATGATCGACGGCTGGATGCCCTCGGTCGGCTCGTCGAGAATCAGCAACTGCGGCTCGCTCATCAGCGCCCGGCCGATGGCCAGTTGCTGCTGCTGACCACCCGACAGATCACCGCCACGGCGCTGGCGCATCGTGCGCAGCACAGGAAACAGCTGATAGATGCGGTCGGGCACGCCCGATGGCCTCGCCCGGCTGGCGGCGCCAATCAGCAGGTTCTCCTCGACGGTCAGCCGGGGAAAGATCTCGCGGCCCTGCGGCACGTAGGCCAGCCCCGCCGAAACACGTTCGTAAGGCGCCTTCTTTTCCAGCGCCTTGCCGTCCCAGCTGATGCTGCCACTGCGCGTGGGCACCACGCCCATCAGACACTTGAGCAGCGTGCTTTTCCCCACCCCATTGCGGCCCAGCAGCGTCGTCAGCTTGCCATGCGGCACCTCGAACGATACGTCGCGCAGGATATGGCTGCCGCCGTAGAACTGATTGATTGCGTTGACCTGCAGCATCGTTATCTTCCCAGGTAGGATTCGATCACGCGTTCGTCGCGCTTCACGGCGTCGAGCGTGCCTTCGGCCAGCAGGCTGCCTTCCGCCAGTACGGTCACCGTGCCAGCGTCACCGGCCAGCGCGGCGACGAATTCCATGTCGTGCTCGACCACCATCATCGAGCAGCTACCGCGCAGACTGTTGAGCAGCGCGGCCAGTTGCATGGTTTCCTCGTCGGTCATGCCGGCCACCGGTTCGTCGAGCAGCAGGAGCTGAGGCTGCTGCATCAGCAACATGCCGATCTCGAGCCGCTGCTTCTGGCCATGTGACAGCAAGCCCGCAGGGCGATAGGCTTCGTCCTCGAGCCCGGTCAGCGCCAGCGTTTCCTCGATGCGACGATGCCCCTCCAGCGTCAGCCGGGCGCGCAGCGATGCCCACCAGCGCTTGTCGGCCTTCATCGCCAGTTCCAGGTTCTCCCAGACCGCGTGCTGCTCGAACACGGTCGGCTTCTGGAACTTGCGGCCAATGCCGGTCTGCGCGATGTGCGGTTCGGTCAGCCGCATCAGGTCGATGGTCTGCCCCAGAAACACACGCCCGGTCACGTTGGCGTTGCGCGGCCCGGTCTTGCCGGTGATGACATCCATCATCGTGGTCTTGCCGGCGCCATTCGGGCCGATCACGCAGCGCAGTTCACCGTGATCGATCGACAACGACAGCTTGTTCAGCGCGCGAAAGCCGTCGAACTGCACGGTCAGGTCCTCGATGTAGAGGATCGGACCGTGCGTGGTGTCGATGACGCCGGGTTCGACGATCCGGCCCAGCCCGGTGGCGTCCCCGCTTTCCGCCTTGCCTTCACCCAGTACCGAATTCATGCCTTGCTCCCTTGCTGCGACGCCACCACCGCTTCCGCTTCATCGGCGGCTCCGGTTTCCACCTTCGAAGTGCGACGATCACGCAGGCGTCGCCAGAGGCCCACCACGCCATCGGGCAGGTACAGCGTCACCAGCACGAACATCGCGCCGAGCAGGAATAGCCAGTACTCCGCGAAATAGGCCGTGAACATCGTCTTCGCGCCGTTGACCAGGAATGCCCCCACTACCGGACCGATCAACGTGCCGCGCCCGCCGACGGCGACCCACACCGCCATTTCGATCGAGTTCGCGGGCGACATCTCGCTCGGGTTGATGATGCCGACCTGCGGCACGTACAGCGCTCCGGCAATGCCGCAAAGCACAGCCGAGAACGTCCACACGAACAGCTTGTACCCAAGCGGGTTGTAGCCCGAAAACATCACGCGCATCTCCGCGTCGCGCACGGCGGTCACCACCCGGCCGAGCTTGGACGTGACGATGTAGCGGCAGGCCACGAATCCGGCCAGCAGTGCAAGGAACGTCAGCACGAACAGCGCGGCACGCGTCTGCGGCGCAGCCACGGCAAAACCGGCGATGCGCTTGAAGTCGGTAAAGCCGTTATTGCCGCCGAAGCCCGTTTCATTGCGGAAGAACAACAGCATCGCGGCGTACGTCATAGCCTGCGTGATGATCGACAGGTACACACCCTTGATGCGGGACCGGAACGCGAAGAAGCCAAACAGCCACGCCAGCACGCCCGGCACCAGTACCACCAGCAGCAATGCGTAGGGAAAGTGCTCGGTGCCATGCCAGAACCACGGCAGCTCCTTCCAGTCCAGGAACACCATGAAGTCGGGCAGATCGCTCTTGTAGACACCTTCGCGACCGATCGACCGCATCAGGTACATGCCCATCGCATACCCGCCCAGCGCGAAGAACAGACCATGGCCGAGGCTCAGGATGCCGCAATAGCCCCACACCAGATCGAGCGCAATGGCCGCCAGCGCGAAGCACATGATCTTGCCGATCAACGTCAACGCATAGGCCGACAGATGCAGCGCGTGGCCTTCCGGCACGACCAGCGCGCAGACTGGCACGCCGATCGCCACGACCAGGGTCAGTACCGCCATCGCCATCCACATGCGCGTGGAGAACAGCGGCTGGCGTTCCGGCACGGATAGCGTGAATGGCTTGCCGGGTTTCGAGGAAAAGCTGCTCATGTCAGGCCTCCGCGCTGCGCCCCTTGAGCGCGAAAAGTCCTTGTGGCCGCTTCTGGATGAACAGCACGATCAGCACGAGGACGAAGATCTTGGCCAGCACCGCGCCATAGAACGGCTCGATGAATTTGTTGATGATGCCGAGGCCGAACGCGCCCACGATCGTGCCCGCCAGCTGCCCGACGCCACCCAGCACCACCACCATGAACGAGTCGATGATGTAGGCTTGCCCCAGGTCCGGGCCCACGTTGCCGATCTGCGAGAGCGCGCAACCGCCGAGCCCGGCGATGCCGGCGCCAAATGCGAACGCGTAGCTGTCCACCTTCCACGTCCGCACGCCCACGCAGGCCGCCATCGTGCGGTTCTGCGTCGTGGCGCGCACGAACAGGCCCAGGCGCGTGCGATTCAGCACCGCCCATGCCACCGTCACCACGCCCAGCGCGAACAGGATGATGATGATGCGGTTGTACGGAATCACGAGCCCGGCGAGTGCCTCGATGCCGCCGCTCATCCACGCAGGATTGGCCACTTCCACGTTCTGCGCGCCGAAGATCGTACGCACGGCCTGCATCATCAGCAGGCTGACACCGAACGTGGCCAGCAGCGTCTCCAGCGGGCGGCCATAGAGATGGCGCAGCACGATTCGCTCGAGCGCGAAACCAACGGCTCCGGCAGCCAGGAACGACACCGGCACGGCCGCCACGAGGTACCAGTCAAACGCATTGGGCGCGTAGGCACGAAACAGCGTCTGCACCACGTAGGTGGCATAGGCGCCGATCATCAGAAACTCGCCGTGCGCCATGTTGATGACGCCGATCAGCCCGTACGTGATTGCCAGACCCAGCGCCGCCAGCAGCAGCACGCTGCCAAGGCTCAGACCCGCGAACAGGTTGCCGAGCAGTTCGGCGCGGCGCTGTTCGGTCCGCAACTGGTCAATGGCCACTTGCGCGGCCACACGCACGCCTTCGTCGGCCTCCTTGTACTTGCCGGCCGCGTCGCGCTCGACCAACGGCATCAGCTTCTGGCGCGATTGCGGATTGCTGTCGTGGCCGAGGATGCGAATCGCCTCGATACGCGCGTCCCGGCCCGCTTCGGCACCTTGCGCGAGAACCGTGTTGGCCCAGATCACGTCGAGCCTCGCCCGCAGTCCGGCATCGGCCTCGGCCTTGCGCGCGGCCTCCACCGCCGCACGCGAAGCGTTCTCCGGTTGATCGAACAGCGTACTGATGGCCTGCGTGCGCACCGCGATGTCCGGTGACTGCAGCTCCAGGCTGCTCGCGGCACTATCGACGATGGCGCGCAGGCTGTTATTCAGCGTCAGCGATTCGAGCTCGTCCGCCTTCACGGTGACCGGCTTGCCGGTGACCGCGTCGACGGTCTTGTCGCCATCCTGGCGCACCATGCCGACGGAGGGCGCGTACTGCAGCGCGTCATCCTGCAAGGCCTTCAGGATCGGGCCAGCCTGCTCCGCCGGCGCCTGAGTGAGCTTGTTCAGCGCTGCGGTCTTGGCATCGTAGTCATCCTCGGCCAATGGCTTGAGGTCGGCCTGCGTCAGCGGCGTGGCGGCCCACAACGGTGCCGCGGCCAGCAGCAGCGCGGCGAGCATGACACGCAGCCATGTACGGATATTGGGTCGGTGCATTCAGGAGCCTGGTTCGCGCGATGGATCGCATCTTGGGGTTGTTGGCGTTCACCTGTGGTTTGCTCCCACTCCCGAGCTCGGGAGTGGGAGCAACAGACCGTCAGTTCCCCGCCACCTTGTCCGCCTTGCCTTCATTGCCGGCGATGAACGGGCTCCACGGCTGCGCGCGGACCGGCTTCGGCGTCTTCCACACCACCGAGAACTGGCCGTCGCCCTTGACCTCGCCAATCATCACGGGCTTGTAGAGATGGTGGTTGTCACCCATCGTCAGCGTGAAGCCATCGGGCGCCTTGAAGGTCTGGCCGTACATCGCGGCACGCACCTTGTCCGGATCGGTGCTGCCTGCCTTCTTCACGGCCTGCGCCCACATATGGATGCCCACGTAGGTAGCTTCCATCGGGTCGTTGGTCACGCGCTTGTCGCCGCCCGGCAGGTTGTTGGCCTTGACCCACGCGGCCCACTGCTTCTTGAACGCCTCGTTCTCGGGGTTCTTGACCGACATGAAGTAGTTCCATGCAGCCAGATGGCCCACCAGCGGCTTGGTGTCGATGCCGCGCAGTTCTTCCTCGCCGACCGAGAAGGCCACCACCGGCACGTCCTTGGCCTTCAGGCCGGCGTTGCCGAGTTCCTTGTAGAACGGCACGTTCGAGTCGCCATTGATCGTGGAGATCACGGCGGTCTTGCCACCCTGCGAGAACTTCTTGATGTTGGCGACGATGGTCTGGTAGTCGCTATGGCCGAACGGGGTGTAGACCTCTTCGATGTCCTTGTCTTCCACGCCCTTGCTCTTCAGGAACGCACGCAGGATCTTGTTGGTAGTGCGCGGATAGACGTAGTCGGTACCCAGCAGGAAGAAGCGCTTCGCGCCGCCGCCCTCCTTGCTCATCAGGTATTCCACCGCCGGGATCGCCTGCTGGTTGGGTGCCGCGCCCGTGTAGAACACGTTCTTCGACATCTCCTCACCTTCGTACTGCACCGGGTAGAACAGCAGCGCGTTGGTTTCCTCATAGACCGGGAGCACCGACTTGCGCGATACCGACGTCCAGCATCCGAACGTGACCGCTACCTTGTCCTTGGTGATGAGCTGACGCGCCTTCTCCGCGAAGAGCGGCCAGTTGGAAGCGGGGTCCACCACCACGGGCTCGAGCTTGCGGCCCAGCACGCCGCCGCTCTTGTTGATCTCGTCGATCGTCATCAGCGCCACGTCCTTGAGCGACGTTTCGGAGATGGCCATCGTGCCCGATAGCGAATGCAGGATGCCGACCTTGATCGGCTCCTTGGTCTGCGCCATCAGCGGGCTGGTACCGATCATCGCCGCGGCGGCCACCGCCGACAGCTTCAGCATGTCACGTCGTTTCATTGCAGCTCCCAGTTTGTCGTATGTGATTAGGGACTACGCACCCCGGAGAGCACATCTGCAACTAGCGTGCCAAGGGAAACACGCATGACCGGGTCACCATTACGTGACAAATCGACGGGAGGAAGGCCGTGCCGCACCACGCTGGTGCCGCCGACGGGGCCGGAGGGAAATCCGCAGGCGCACCGCGAATGTGCAGCGCCGTTCGGGTGCGGTCCGGCGTGAACCGGTGCAGCCGTGGCCGATGCCGGTGCGTTGCGCACCGTGGCCAATAAAAAACGGGGCCCGAAGGCCCCGTTTTCAAACAACCGTATGAACCGTTACTTCATCCACGGCATCATGTTGGCGTTCATGTTGTGCATGATCCAGAGCGAACCGGCCAGCACAATGAACAGGATCAGTACCGTGAACAGCAGCGCCATCACGTTCCAGCGCTGACCGTTCGAACCATCCAGATGCAGGAAGTACTTCAGGTGCACGACGATCTGAACGGCCGCCATGCCCAGGATGATCCACAGCATGGTGCCGCGTTCCATCGTGCCGTCCATGACGATCTTGAACGGAATCACGGTCAGGATCACCGCCAGCACGAAGCCGATCACATACGACTTGACGCTGCTGTGGCCATGCGACGCGCCGTGAGCGGCGGTCGAAGCGTGTTGCTGTGCCATTTACATTGCTCCCATCAGGTAGACCACGGTGAACACACCGATCCAGACCACGTCCAGGAAGTGCCAGAACAGGCTGAGGCAGTTCAGGCGCTTGGCCACGACCGGGGTCAGGCCCTTCTTCGACAGTTGCCACATCAGCACGAGCATCCACAGCATGCCGCTGGCAACGTGCAGACCGTGGGTACCCACGAGCGTGAAGAACGACGACAGGAACGCGCTGCGGCTCGGGCCGGCACCCTCGTGAATCAGGTGCGCGAACTCGTTGATTTCCATGCCCATGAACGCGGCGCCCAGCAGGAACGTCACGCCCAGCCAGAACATCACGCGGCCCTTCTGATGGTTCTGCATCGACACCATGGCAAAGCCATAGGTGATCGACGAGAACAGCAGGATGGCGGTTTCCACGAGCACGTAGTTGAGCTCGAAGATCTCCTTGCCCGACGGGCCACCCGCCACTTCGCCGCGCAGGACGGCGAAGGCGGCGAACAGGCACGCGAACAAGATGCAGTCGCTCATCAGGTACAGCCAGAAACCGAAGACGGTGTTCTCGCTGGTGTCGTGATGCGCGTGGTCGTGCGCCTCGTCGTGCGAGTGCGCATGCGCAGGGGCTTTCGCCCCGAAGCGGTCAAGAACTTCTGTCGACATAGTTATCAGCCCTGGGCAGCAATGCGCTGCTGGTAGCGCGTTTCGATCTGCTCGACCTCGGAGGCCGGCACGTAGTAATCGATGTGGTCATCGTTGGCGCGGCGGATGAACGCTACGACCATGCCGATCAGGCCCACGGCGGCAAGCCACCAGATGTGCCACGTCAGCGCGAAGCCCAGCGCCAGGCTGAATGCACCCATGTAGAAACCAGCCGCGGTGTTCTTCGGCATGTGAATCTGCTCGAAGCCATCCGTGCGGATCTTCTCGCCACGGGCCTTCATGTCGGCGAACGCGTCCAGGTCACGCACCACCGGGGTGTGCGCGAAGTTGTAGAACGCCGGGGGCGACGAAGTTGCCCATTCCAGCGTGCGGCCACCCCACGGGTCGCCCGTCACGTCTGCCAGCTTCTTGCGGTCGCGGATCGACACGACGATCTGCAGCACCTGGAAGAAGATACCCAGCGCCACGAACACCACGCCCACCACGGCCAGATGCAGCCACGGCGTCCAGGCCGGGTTGTCGGTGTGGTTCAGACGACGGGTCATGCCCATCAGGCCCAGCACGTACAGCGGCATGAAGGCGAAGTAGAAGCCCACCAGCCAGCACCAGAAGGCGCACTTGCCCAGACGCTCGTTCAGCTTGAAGCCGAAGGCCTTCGGCCACCAGTAGGTCACGCCGGCCAGGTAGCCAAACAGCACGCCACCGATGATCACGTTGTGGAAGTGAGCAATCAGGAACAGGCTGTTGTGCAGCACGAAGTCAGCAGCCGGCACGGCCATCAGCACGCCGGTCATGCCACCGATCACGAACGTGATCATGAAGCCCAGCGTCCACAGCACCGGCGACGTGAATTGCACGCGACCACGGTACATCGTGAACAGCCAGTTGAAGATCTTCACGCCCGTCGGGATCGAGATGATCATCGTCGTGATGCCGAAGAACGCGTTCACGTTGGCGCCGGAGCCCATCGTGAAGAAGTGATGCAGCCACACGATGAACGACAGCACCATGATCGCGCTGGTGGCATACACCATCCCCTTGTAGCCGAACAGCTTCTTGCCCGAGAACGTCGAGATGATTTCCGAGAAGATACCGAACGCCGGCAGGATCAGGATGTAGACCTCGGGGTGGCCCCAGATCCAGATCAGGTTCACGTACATCATGGCGTTACCGCCGCCATTGTTCGTGAAGAAGTGCATGTCGAAGTAGCGGTCCAGGCCCAGCAGTGCCAGCGACACCGTCAGCACCGGGAAGGCAGCCACGATCAGCACGTTGGTGCACAGGACCGTCCAGGTGAACACCGGCATGCGCATCAGCGTCATGCCCGGGGCGCGCATCTTCAGGATGGTCACCAGGAAGTTCACGCCGGTCAGCAATGTCCCTAGCCCTGATATCTGCAGCGACCAGAGGTAGTAGTCCACCCCCACGCCCGGGCTGTAGTCCAGACCCGACAGCGGCGGATAGGCCAGCCAGCCGGTACGCGCGAATTCGCCAACGCCCAGCGAGACATTCACGAGCATCGCGCCGGCCACGAACAGCCAGAAGCTCAGCGTGTTCAGGAACGGGAACGCCACGTCGCGTGCGCCGATCTGCAGGGGCACCACGAGGTTCATCAGACCCGTCATCAGCGGCATGGCCACGAAGAAGATCATGATCACGCCGTGGGCCGTGAACACCTGGTCATAGTGCTCGGGCGGCAGGAAGCCGGTGGAGCCGTTGGTGGCAACCGCCAGCTGGGTACGCATCATGACGGCGTCGGCAAAGCCGCGCAGCAGCATGATCAGCGCCACCAGCGAGTACATCACGCCGATGCGCTTGTGATCGACCGAGGTAATCCACTCGGTCCACAGGTAGTCCCACTTCTTGAAGTACGTGATCGCACCGAGCAGCGCCAGCCCGCCAAGGGCCACGCAGCTCAGCGTGATCATGATGATCGGCTCATGAAACGGAATCGCCGACAAACTCAATTTGCCAAACATCATTGCTCCTAGATTTGCGCGCCCAGCGCCGGCTTGGCCGGCGTGGCCATGGACACCCGCTCTTCACCGAGCGTGTTACGCGACGTGCAGACCGGACCGCCATCAAAACCTTCGCGGGCCATTGCATGGCCGTCGCCGCCCATGTACTGATGCAGGATGCCGGTGTACAGACCGTCTTCGACCTTGCCGAAGTACGTCACCGGTTCCGCTTCGCTCGGCTTGGCCAGGACCTTGTAGTCCTCGGACGCGAGCTGCTTTTCGGACGCGCGCACCTTTTCCACCCACTTGTCGAACTCGAAATTCGACATGGCGATGGCCTTGAACTTCATGCCCGAGAAGCCGCCGCCACTGTAGTTGGCGGACATGCCGTCAAACGTGCCGGCTTCATTGGCGATGAGGTGCAGCTTGGTCTCCATCCCAGCCATGGCGTAAACCTGGCTACCCAGTTGCGGGATGAAGAACGAATTCATGATCGAATCCGACGTGATCTTGAAGTTCACCGGCGTGTTCACCGGCAGCGCGAGCTGGTTCACCGTCGCGATCTTCAGTTCCGGATAGATGAACAGCCATTTCCAGTTCATCGCCACGGCTTCCACGGTCACCGGCTTGACGTTCGACTCGAGCGGCTTGTACGGGTCGAGATCGTGCGACGACTTCCAGGTGATGATGCCCAGCGCGATGATGATCAGGCAGGGGATCAGCCAAACCACCACTTCGATGCGGGTGGAGTGCGACCAGTTCGGATCGTATTCAGCAGACGTGTTGCTGGCGCGATACTTCCACGCGAACACGAGCGTCAGGATGATGACCGGTACGACGACCAGCAGCATCAGCCAGGTGGCGATCAGGATGATGCCCTTGATGTCGACGCCGACTTGCCCTTTCGGGTTCATCAGCGCGAAGTCGCAGCCGGCCAACAGGAGCAGGCCAAGGCAAGGCAGGTACCGCATCAGGGGCGGCATTTTTGGTTTCTTCATGTCACGACGGTCTGGTTGCGCCACGCCTGTGCACAAGCGTGGCACCGCCTACCTGCTGCACGGGGCAACTGGCTGGCTGGGCTGGGGAAAACCGGAGGACGTGTCCAAAGCTGGCGCTGCGAAATGGGCGATGCAAACGCCTGCGGACCATGCGGCCGGGCAACGCCATGAACGCGGCTTGGACAGCAACTGACGACTGCGTGCGCGCGCCTGAGGGGGCGGGTGCGTGCGCTGAGGTGACCGACTGCCTGAACTGCGTCTGCCCCGGTTCGGAAATGCCACCGGAACGAGCGTTGTGTCACGATGTTCACGCCATATCCACTTGCTTCAACCGCCTCACCAGCGCAGTGAGAACGGTCTCCGAGCGGATATCGCATTACATAAAACATCGTGGCCGGGACTGTACCGCAACGCAACATTACGGGTAAACCCAGACACAACAGAAACACTGTTCTTTTAATCGGACAATTCCTTGACCTGTCGCAACGGGGTAACAGTTATATCGTGGTTGCTTGTTTTTCCACGATTTCGCTGGACAAATGACAAGGGCCGCGATCTCGCGGCCCTCATTGTCGAGCGACAGTGCTGACGAATCGGATACGTCAGGAGTAGCGTCGACTGATCGATTCCGCCACGCAGACCGGTCGATCCGCGCCTTCCCGCTCGATCGTCACCTCCCAGGTGGACTGGGCACCGACCAGGCCATTCGGCAGCGGCTCCAGCCGCTCGACCTTGAGCAGCTTCACGCGTCCTCGCAGACGGCTGCCCACCGGCACCGGCGATGTGAAACGAACGCGATTCAGACCATAGTTGACGCCCATCTTGACGCCTTCCATGTGGATTGCGTTCTGCATCAGCTGGGGCAGCAGCGAAAGGGTCAGGAAGCCGTGCGCGATCGGCGCGCCGAACGGCGACTCACGCTTGGCGCGCTCGACGTCGATATGGATCCACTGGTGATCGCCCGTGGCCTCGGCAAACAGGTTCACCTGCTGCTGCGTGATTTCGATCCAGTCGCTGACAGCCACTTCCTCGCCCTGCAGCGACTCCAGTTCTTCCAACGATGCGATGGTACGCATGGTGCTTGTCTCCTTGTCGTTCTTTTCTGATTGGGTAGGCCCCCTCTCCCGCGTGCGGCAGAGGGAAGTGAACAAACGGCGTGCGTCAGGCCGGGCGGCGCTTGTACATCCCCATGCCCTTGACCGTGCACACAACCTCGCCCTTCTGGTTGCTGGCCACCCACTGGGTCATCACCACGCCGCGGTCAGGCTTGGAACTCGACGGACGCACGTCCAGAACCCTCAGCACGGCAGTCAGGGTGTCACCGGCATAGACCGGCTTGATCCAGCGGACTTCATCCACGCCGGGCGACCCCATGCTGGTGGAGCGATCCCCCATCGACAGCACCAGCAGACGCATGATGATGCCGCAGGTCATCCAGCCGCTGGAAATCAGCCCACCGTAGATGCTCTGCTCCGCCGCGGCCTTGTCGACGTGAAACGGTTGCGGGTCGTACTGGCGCGCGAAGCTGATGATCTCCTCTTCAGTGACCGTATAGCTCCCGAGCGGGTGTTCGCTGCCGACGACGTAATCCTCGAAATACATCTTGGACATCAAGTCCTCCAATGAAAAAACCGCGCTCGGGGTCACCGGCGCGGTTTGAACACTTACGCAATACTCAGGCAGCTTCCTGGAAGCCAGGCTGGCTGGCGAAGCGGCCCAGATGGTGGTCCACATCGCCGAAGGTCGTATTGATCAGCGTGAGGCGCTTGAACATGTGCGCGGCCGGCAGTTCGTCGGTCACACCCATGCCACCGTGGATCTGCACGGCTTCCTGCCCCACCGAGCGGGCTGCCACGCCGACGCGCGCCTTGGCGGCGGACACGTAGCGGCGGCGCTCCTCGGGGCTGGCCTCGTCGAAGCGCGCCGCGGCCAGCAGCGTGATCGAACGCGACTGCTCCGCATGGATCATCATTTCGACCATGCGGTGCTGCAGCGCCTGGAAGCGTGCGATGGCCACGCCGAACTGCTGGCGGGTCTTCGCGTACTCGAGCGTGGCGGCGTTGAGCGTATCCATGACACCAACGGCTTCGGCGCACAGCAGCACGGCGGCGTAGTCGGCGGTGGCTTCGAGCACATCCCAGCCCTTGCCTTCCGTGCCGATCAGCGTGGCCGGTGCGTCCAGGAACGTCACGTCGGCCGCATGGAGGTTGTCGATCGTGCGGTAGTCCTTGACGCTGACGCCGGCACCCTTGGTATCGACCAGGAACAGCGAGATGCCGTCACGGTCCGACTGGGCGCCGCTGGTGCGTGCCGACACCACGAGCTTGTCAGCCTGGGCGCCGTGGGTCACCACGACCTTGCGACCGTTGAGCTTGCCGCCCTTGGCCGTCACGGTCACGTTGTTCAGTTCATGGCGTGCCTGCTGCTCATTGAACGCCGTGGCCAGCTTCAGTTCGCCACCAGCCACCTGCTCGAGCAGCGCTTCCTGGCCACCGGCCAGCTTGAGCGCCTGCGCGGCCACCACTGTCGCGAAGTACGGCTCCACCACCAGGCCGCGGCCCAGTTCCTGCTGCACCACCATCATGTCGACAGCCGTACCGGAGAAACCACCTTGCGCCTCGGGCACCGGCAGCGCGGTCAGGCCGAGTTCGACCAGTCCGCCCCAGGCCTGCTCGCCGTAGCCATTCGCGCCCTTGATGTTCTTCTTGCGCGATTCGAAGTCGTAGCTCTTCTCGACAAAACGGCGAATCGCGTCGGCCAGTTGCTTCTGTTCGTCGCTGAGATTGAAGTTCATGTTGCGTGTCTCCTCACAGCCCCAGAATCATCTGGCTGATGATGTTCTTTTGGATTTCGTTCGAACCGCCGTAGATGGAGGTCTTGCGATAGTTGAAGTAGTACGCGGCCAGCGGGGCGGCGTCGTCATAGCCGGTCACGGCGTGCTCGTGTTCGCACTCCAGGTACGCCGGATCGAACGGCTGGGCGTACGGGCCGACCGCTTCGACCATCAGTTCGGTCAGCATCTGCTGGATCTCGGTGCCCTTGATCTTGAGCATCGATGCCTCGGGGCCAGGGCCCTTGCCAGCGGCTTCGCTCGACACCACGCGCAGCACGGTGATCTCCAGCGCCATCAGTTCGATTTCCAGCGCGGCGACCTTGGCGCCAAACACCGGATCCTCGAGCAGCGGCTTGCCGTTCTTCTGCTGCTGGCGGGCAACGCGCTTCAGGAAACCCAGTTCGCGCTTGGAGTTACCCACGCGCGCAATGCCGGTACGCTCATGGCCGAGCAGATACTTGGCATAGGTCCAGCCACGGTTTTCCTCGCCGACGCGGTTCTCGACCGGCACCTTGACGTTGTCGAAGAAGACTTCGTTCACTTCATGCTCTTCGTCGAGCATGATGATCGGGCGCACGGTAATGCCCGGCGTCTTCATGTCGATCAGCAGGAACGAAATGCCCTCTTGCTTCTTGGCCTCGGGGTCGGTGCGCACCAGGCAGAAGATCATGTCGGCGTGCTGGCCGAGCGTGGTCCAGGTCTTCTGGCCGTTGACGATGTAGTGCTTGCCATCCGACGTCAGCTCGGCGCGGGTCTTCAGCGAAGCCAGATCCGAACCCGAACCCGGCTCCGAATAGCCCTGGCACCACCAGTCGGTGCAGTCGAGGATACGCGGCAGGTAGTACGACTTCTGCTCTGCGTTGCCGTACTTCATGATCACGGGCGCGACCATCGCCACGCCGAACGGCAGCACGCCAGGCGCACCGACGCGGGCATTTTCCTCGTCCCAGATGTGGCGTTGCGTGGCGTTCCAGCCCGTGCCACCGAACTCGACCGGCCAGTGCGGCGCGGACCAGCCCTTGCCAGCCAGGATCTTGTGCCAGCGCACCAGATCGTCGCGGTTGGGGCGGCGGTGGTTGAGTACCTTTTCGCGGATTTCCGCCGGCAGGTTGGCTTCGAGCCAGCTACGCACTTCCTGACGGAAGGCGATGTCGGCCGCCGAGTAATTGAGATCCATGCCCGTCTCCATTGGTGGTGCCGGCGGGCGCCGGCCGTTTGTTTTACCTCGCGCATCACTGCGCGAGGTAAACCGGGCACAGGATGCTTGTTCAGTGGGCCGTCTGCTTCAGCGCATCCGGCACGATGAGCGGAAAGGTCTCGATGCCTTCGTCGGCCAGCGCCTGCACGTCTTCCGGCGTTGCCGAACCGCGGATACCGCGCTCCGGCGCTTCCTCATAGTGCATGCGCCGCGCTTCCTCGGCGAAACGTTCTCCCACGTCCTCGGTCTGCGCCAGTACCTGCCGGACTGCCTTCAGATAGTGGGCCTGCAGCGCCTGCATCATCTGCTGCGCGTCGGCCTTGCCTTCCTCGGCATTCCGGACCTGCGTCTGCGCCGGCTTGGCGGTGGCACCCGAAAGATTCAGGCGCGGCGCGCTGGGCAGGCGGGAGACGGCATGGTCACCACAGACCGGGCATTGGACGAGGTCACGCGAAATCTGCGATTGCGCATCTTCCTCCGAGGCAAACCAACCCTCGAAACGATGGTCTTGCGCACAGCGCAGGTCGAGCACCTTCATGATCTTTCCAGCCCGTCGGGCAATATTAGCCGTGAATCGAAATTTTGTGAACGGTCGTGCTAATTTTTTCGCTGACCGTTTTTGCCTGGCAGGATGCGTCCTAAACACAATTACGCCGGAGCAAGGGAAAACCCCATGCGGAGACTGGCGCTGCGCCGGATACAAGCCTGCAAGGTGGCGTCGTAGCTTAGCAGTAATGCGGCGTTTCAGCCGATGCTGCGATTGTCAGGAAACGGAGGCTCGCTTTGCTCGCCCGGCTGCCAGGCGCCAGAGACGATCTTCTCCAGCCAGAGCGCGCCGATAATCGTCTTGACGTCGGTAATACGCCCCTGACGTACCCAATCGATCACCTGGCCCACCGGCGTGATAAAGGTTTCCAGGAACTCGCCATCGTCGAGTTTCGCCTCGCCGGCGGTCAGATCACGCGCCAGGAACAGGTCGATGAATTCGGTCGAGTAGGAAATCACAGGGTGGATCCGCGTCAGGTAGTCCCAGCGACGCGCGGTGTAGCCGGTTTCCTCGAGCAACTCACGTTCGCCACAGCGCTGCGCGCCCTCTTCCGGATCGAGCTTGCCGGCCGGAAATTCGAGCATCACTTCACCGATCGGGTAGCGGAACTGGCGCTCCATCAGCACCGTGCCGTCATCGAACAGCGGGATCATCATGACTGCGCCCGGATGTAGCACGTACTCGCGCCCGGCTTGCTTGCCATTGGGCAGGCGCACGATGTCTTGCTTGAGGGTGAGGAATTTGCCGCGATGGATGGTCGCGGAAGCGACGGCAGTTTCCCTGAGGTGATCGTCACGCTCTTCGGACGATACGGCGGGGGTCTTGTCGATCATGAACGCTCCGGGTGTGGCACGGGCCCCGGCGCGAGGGTCTGGCCGCAATCAGGCCGTGCGATGTTTGACCAGGTATTGCCAGGTGAAGCCGGGGAAGGCAAACACCAGCATCATGCAGGCGGTGATGGCGTAGAACTGCCAGCCTTGCGGGAAGGCGTTGCCGAGGCTCGCCTCCACCGCGAAACCGGCAAGGCCGGCCACCACGTACCACATGAAGAGTTCCACCAGGCGCAGCCACAGCGGCTTGCGGGCCCACTTCAGGCCCACCGCCGCGAACAGGCGCTGGTTGACGAACGGCAGATTGGCACACACCAGTGCCAAAAGGATGACAAACCAACCACCTGCCGAGGAACTCATTGCGTCACCTTGCCTGAAAAATCAGGACGCCAGCGTAGCACGGATGGCCTGGAAGCACAGGTCCATCAGGCCAGCCGGGAACAGACCCAGCAGGATCACTGCCAGACCGTTCAGACTCAGCACCGAACGCAGGCCAGTCGACGCTTCCAGCGGCTCTTCGCCAACCGGTGCATCGAAGTACATCAGCTTCACAATGCGCAGGTAGTAGAACGCGCCGATCAGCGAGAACACCACTGCCACCACGGCCAGCCAGCTCATGCCTGCCGACACGACCGCCTGCAGCACCGACAGCTTGGCATAGAAGCCGACGGTCGGCGGAATGCCGGCCATCGAGAACATCATCACCAGCATCAGGAACGCGAACCACGGATGACGACGCGACATGCCCTTCAGGTCGTCGAGCGTTTCTGCCTCGAAGCCCTTGCGCGTGCGAACCAGGATCAGGCCGAACGTGCCCAGCGTGGTCAGCATGTACGTGATCGAGTAGAACATCGACGAGCTGTAGGCATTCACTGCGCCGTCGGCCTTGTTGGCCACCACGCCCGAAAGCATGCCCAGCAGCACGAAGCCCATGTGGGAGATCGTCGAGTACGCCAGCATCCGCTTCAGATTTGTCTGAACGATAGCCGTCAGGTTACCGATGACCAGCGAAGCAATCGACAGGATCACCAGCATGACCTGCCAGTCGGTCGCCAGCGGCAGCAGGCCCTCCACCAGCAGGCGGATGATCAGCGCGAATGCGGCAACCTTCGGACCAGCAGCGATCAGCAGCGTCACAGCGGTCGGCGAACCCTGGTAGATGTCCGGGATCCACATATGGAACGGTGCGGCACCCAGCTTGAACGCCACACCGGCCACGATGAACACCACACCGAAGGCCAGCATCGTCGTGTTGACGCGGCCCGACTCGACCACGCGGAACACTTCACCCAGGTTCAGCGAACCGGTGGCACCGTACATCATCGACATGCCGTAGAGCAGGAAGCCCGATGCCAGTGCGCCCAGCACGAAGTACTTGATCGCCGATTCGGACGTCACGCGCGACTCGCGGCGCAGGGCAACCAGCGCATACGACGACAGCGACAGCAGTTCCAGACCCAGGTACAGCGTCAGGAAGTTGTTGCCGGTGATCATCACGATCTGACCGCCGAGCGTGAACAGCGCGAGCATGTAGAACTCGCCTGCGAACATGTCCCGTTCGGCCAGGTAGCTACGCGTGTAAATCAGCGTCAGAAGCATACCCAACGAGCAGAACGCGGCCAGCACGTTCGCCATCGGGTCGATCACGACCAGGTTGGCGAACGCGTAGTGCGTTTCGCCGCCTGCCGCGTCGATGCCGAACCACACGGTCAGCACCAGTGTAGTCAGCAGCGACAGCGGGTACGCCACGCTGGTGCGGTTCTTGCCGCGGGCTAGGTCGATCCAGTTGATCGCCGCAATGGCGATCGCCAGGAAAATGATTGGCGCCACGGGGGCCAGGCTAGAGGACGATTGCATGTTGATTTCTCTCCCCCGCTTACAGCTTGGACTGTGCCACGTGGGACAGCAGGTTCACCACCGAGGCGTGCATCACGTCGGTGAAGGGTTTCGGGTACAGACCCATATACAGCGTCATGATCGCCAGCAGACCGAGCATGAAGAATTCACGCTTGTTCAGGTCCACCAGTTCGCGGACGTGCTCGTGCACGATATCGCCGAAGATCACGCGCTTGACCATCCACAGCGAGTAAGCCGCGCCGAAGATCAGGGCCGTGGCGGCCAGCAGACCGATCCAGAAGTTGAACTTGACGGCACCCAGGATCACCATGAATTCGCCCACGAAGCCCGAGGTAGCCGGCAGACCGCAGTTGGCCATCGCGAAGAACACCGACAGCGCCGCGAACTTCGGCATCACGTTCACCACACCGCCGTAATCGGCGATCTGGCGCGAGTGCACGCGGTCATAGAGCACACCGATACACAGGAACATCGCGCCCGACACGAAACCGTGCGAGATCATCTGGATGATGCCGCCCTCGATGCCGATCTCATTGAAGATGAAGAAACCGAGCGTCACGAAACCCATGTGCGCGATCGACGAGTACGCCACCAGCTTCTTCATGTCGGCCTGGACCAGTGCCACGAGGCCGATGTAGATCACGGCGATCAGCGAGATCGTGATGATGAACGGGGCCAGGTAGTGGCTGGCGTCCGGGGCGATCGGCAGCGAGAACCGCAGGAAACCGTAGGCACCCAGCTTCAGCATGATCGCCGCCAGCACCACGGAACCGCCGGTCGGCGCTTCCACGTGGGCGTCCGGCAGCCAGGTGTGCACCGGCCACATCGGCACCTTCACCGCGAAGGCCATGAAGAACGCGAGGAAGATCGCGATCTGCTCGTTCATCGTCAGCTTGGCCTGGTGCCAGGTCAGGATGTCGAACGAGCCCGTCTTGTTGTACAGGTACAGCAGCGCGACCAGCGTCAGCAGCGAGCCGAGCAGCGTGTAGAGGAAGAACTTGAACGCCGCATACACGCGGTTCGGGCCACCCCAGACGCCGATGATGATGTACATCGGGATCAGCGTGGCTTCGAAGAACACGTAGAACAGCAAGCCGTCCAGCGACGAGAAGACACCGACCATCAGGCCCGACAGGATCAGGAACGAGGCCATGTATTCGGCCACGCGTTCGGTGATCACTTCCCAGGCCGAGATCACGACGATCACGGTGATGAATGCGGTCAGCACCACGAACCACATCGAGATGCCATCCACACCCAGGTGGTACTGGATGTTGAAGCGTTCGATCCAGTTCGCCTGCTCGACGAACTGCATCGCAGCGGAAGCGGTGTCGAAGTGGAAGATCAGCGGCAGCGTGACGGCAAAGCTGACGATAGCACCGAACAGCGCCATCCAGCGCACGAAGCATTTGCTTCGGTCGGAGCCGAACATCAATACCACCAGCCCGAAGAAGATAGGCAGCCAGATTGCGAAAGACAGAACCATTTCTATGTTTTCCTTGCTTTGGTGCCTATCACTTGGTGCCTATCACGCCAGTGATCGTCAGCGTCAGGAGCACCAACATGCCGATGATCATTGCGAAAGCGTAATGGTAGATATAACCGGACTGCAGGTAGCGGCTGGCCGCAGCGAACGACGCCACCACGCGGGCCGAACCATTGACGAACAGGCCGTCGATGAAGCTCTGGTCACCACCCTTCCACAGGCCAGTACCCAGCAGGCGCGCGCCGCGAGCGAAAACCGCCTCGTTGATCGCGTCCATGTAGTACTTGTTGTCCAGCAGCTTGTAGAGACCGGAGAAACGTTGCTTGATCGCTGCGGGGATGTCCGGGCGCTTCATGTAGAAGAACCACGACAGCACAACGCCTGCGATGGCCAGCCACAACACCGGTGTCGTCAGCGAGTGAATCGCCATCGGCACCCAGCCATGGAACGCTTCCTTCAGCTCTTCCATCGCATGATGGTTCTCGCCGACGAAGATCACGTCCTTGAAGGCCACGCCATGTTTGAAGAACTCGCCGAACAGCATCGGCTCGATGGCGATGGCGCCAACGATCACCGACGGGATGGCCAGCAGCACCAGCGGCAGCGTCACGACCCACGGGGACTCGTGCGGCTTCTGGCCCGGGGCCAGGCCGTGGTGGTGGTCGTGCGAGACTTCCTCGTCATGGTGGTTGCCATGGTGATCGTCGGCCTTGCCGAAGCGCTCTTCACCGTGGAACACCAGGAAGTACATGCGGAACGAATAGAAGGCAGTCACGAACACACCGGCCAGCACCGCGAAGTACGCGAAGCCCGAGCCAGCGATGTGCGATTCGGCCACGGCCTCGATGATCGAGTCCTTCGAGTAGAAGCCGGCGAAGAACGGCGTGCCGATCAGGGCGAGCGAACCGACCAACGACGTGATCCACGTGATCGGCATGTACTTGCGCAGGCCGCCCATGTTGCGGATGTCCTGGTCATGGTGCATGCCGATGATCACGGAGCCCGCGGCAAGGAACAGCAGTGCCTTGAAGAACGCGTGGGTCATCAGGTGGAACACGGCCACTGAGTAGGCCGAAGCACCCAGCGCGACGGTCATGTAACCGAGCTGCGACAGCGTGGAGTACGCCACCACGCGCTTGATGTCGTTCTGGATGATGCCCAGGAAGCCCATGAACAATGCGGTGATCGCGCCGATGACCAGCACAAACGACAGCGCGGTGTCCGACAGTTCGAACAGCGGCGACATGCGCGCCACCATGAAGATACCGGCGGTCACCATGGTTGCCGCGTGAATCAGTGCCGAAATCGGGGTCGGGCCTTCCATCGAGTCAGGCAGCCAGACGTGCAGCGGGAACTGCGCCGACTTGCCCATCGCGCCGATGAACAGGCAGATGCAGGCCACGGTGATCATCATCCAGTCAGTACCGGGGAAGATCACGGTTGCCAACTGCTCGCGGGTAGCGAAGACATCCGTGTAGTTCATGCTGCCGCTGTATGCCAGCAGCAGGCCAATACCGAGGATGAAGCCGAAGTCACCCACACGGTTGACCAGGAACGCCTTCAGGTTCGCGAAGATCGCCGTCGGTCGGGTGTACCAGAAACCGATCAGCAGGTACGACACCAGGCCCACCGCTTCCCAGCCGAAGAACAGCTGCAGGAAGTTGTTGCTCATCACCAGCATCAGCATCGAGAAGGTGAAGAGCGAGATGTAGGCGAAGAATCGGTTGTAGCCAGGGTCCCCTTCCATGTAGCCGACGGTGTAGATGTGCACCATCAGCGAGACGAAGGTCACGACCACCATCATCATCGCGGTCAGGGAGTCGACCAGGAAGCCGACCTCCATCTTCAGGCTGCCGATCGTCATCCACTCGTACACGGTGGCGTTGTAGCCCGCGCCGTTGAGCACGTCGAGCAGCACCATCACCGACAGGACGAAAGCGATGGCAACGCCGAGAATCGTTGCCGAATGCGCCACGATCCGGCCGCCGCGCGACTCCGAGGAAAACGTGCCGAAGAACTTGGTACCGAACAGACCGGCTATCGCGGCGCCGGCGAGCGGCGCCAGCGGAATCGCCAGCAGCAGGTTGGGGTTGAGCGTGGTTGCCATAGGACGCTTATTGGTGTGCGATCGGGGAGCAGTCTTGGTTCAATGTGGATGCGGTCATGAATTAGCCCTTGAGGGTATCCATGTCGTCCACGTTGATCGTGTCCAGGTTACGGAACAGCACAACCAGGATTGCCAGACCAATTGCCGACTCGGCGGCGGCCACCGTGAGGATGAAGAAAACGAAAACCTGACCAGCCAGGTCGCCCATGTAGTGCGAGAAGGCGACGAAGTTCATGTTCACCGCAAGCAGCAGCAGTTCGAGCGCCATCAGCAGCACGATCACGTTCTTGCGGTTCAGGAAGATGCCAACGATGCTGATCGCAAACAGGATCGCACCGAGGACGAGGAAGTGGGCGAGAGAGAGCACAGCGGATTCTCCGGGCTTTAGTTCTTGTTGGCGGCTGCCGCGGCATCCGCTTCGGCCCGGCCCTCGGCCGGCAGTTTCACCAGACGCACGCGCTCGTCTCGGCGCACACGGAGCTGGGCGCCAATGTCCTGGGCCTTCACGTCCTTGCGGCGGCGCAGCGTCAGCGCAACGGCGGCGATGATGGCCACCAGCAGGATGATGCCGGCCACTTCGAACGCGTAGATGTAGTCCGTGTAGATCAGCTTGCCCAGCGCGGCGGTGTTCGAATAGTTCGGATCCTGCGCGCCCGCGGGCAGCACGGCGTTGGTCGTGCCGATGAAGTTGCGCACAAGCACAATCGCCATTTCGGCGATGATCAGCGCGCCAATGATCGAGGCCATCGGCACGTAGGTCCAGAAGTCGCGCCGCAAATGCTCGATGTCGATGTCGATCATCATCACGACGAACAGGAACAGCACCATCACGGCGCCGACGTACACGAGCAGGAGCAGGATGGCGAGGAATTCGGCCTTCAGGATCATCCAGATCGCTGCGGCGGTGAAGAACGCCAGGACGAGGAACAGTGCGGAATGCACCGGGTTCTTTGCCGTGATGACTTTCAGTGCGGACAGCACCAGCACCAACGCAAAGACATAGAAGATGGTGGTCGTGAGTTCCATGGTCCCTATCGGATCCTCTTTGGGCCGCTTGCACACAGGCCCCTTTTCGGGGTGGCCACGCGTGCTCGCGGCATCCTTCTGTTGGCCCCTTGCGGGACCGATTCAATTTCGCTTTCGGGAGCCGGCGCCTCAAGCGCCCTGCTCCCGCCCTGCGTCGATACGCTTAACGGTACTTCGCGTCCGCAGCCTTGGCCGCGGCGATTTGCGGCTCGTAGCGGTCGCCCACGGCCAGCAGCATGTCCTTGGTGAAGTACAGATCACCGCGCTTTTCGCCGTGATACTCGAGAATGTGCGTCTCGACGATCGCGTCAACCGGGCAAGCTTCTTCGCAGAAGCCGCAGAAAATGCACTTGGTCAGGTCGATGTCGTAGCGCGTGGTGCGGCGGGTGCCGTCGTTACGCACGTCCGATTCGATCGAGATGGCCAATGCCGGGCACACCGCTTCGCACAGCTTGCAGGCGATGCAACGCTCTTCCCCGTTGGGATAGCGGCGCAGTGCGTGCAGGCCGCGGAAACGCGGCGACATCGGCGTCTTCTCTTCCGGGAACTGGACAGTGATCTTGCGCGCGAAGAGATAGCGGCCGGTCAAAGCCATACCCTTGAAGAGTTCCTTCAGGAGCAGGCTGTTGAAGAAGTCCTTGATGGCGAGCAGCATGACGATTGCTTCCTAAGTATTTCCGCGCGGCGCGCCCTGCCCCTGGCAGTGACGCACCATCGCCTGGCCTCTTAGTGCCAGATGTTCCACGGCGACTTGATCCAGATCGCCACAATGATCAGCCAAGCCACGGTCAGCGGAATGAAGATCTTCCAGCCCAGACGCATGATCTGGTCATAGCGGTAACGCGGGAACGAAGCGCGAATCCAGATGAAAACCGACAGCAGCAGGAATACCTTGATCACCAGCCAGAAGAAGCCCGGGATCGCATTGGTCAGCGCGCTCGAGAACGGCGGTGCCCAGCCACCGAGGAACATCAGCGAGGTCATCGTCGAGATGATGATCATGTTGATGTACTCGGCCAGGAAGAACAGCGCGAACGTCATGCCCGAATATTCGATCATGTGGCCGGCCACGATTTCCGATTCGCCTTCCACCACGTCGAACGGGTGGCGGTTGGTTTCAGCCACGCCCGAGATGAAGTACACGCCGAACATCGGCAGCAGCGGCAGCCAGTTCCACGACAGCAGGTTCAGGCCCATGTTGGCGAAGTAGCCGGTGTTCTGGGCGTTCACGATGTGCGACAGGTTCAGGCTGCCCGACACCATCAGCACGGTCACCAGGGCGAAGCCCATGGCGATTTCGTACGACACCATCTGCGCCGCGGCACGCATCGCACCGATGAACGCATACTTCGAGTTCGAGGCCCAGCCAGCCAGAATCACGCCATAGACGCCCACCGAGCTGATGGCCATCACATACAGCAGACCGGCGTTGATATCGGCCATCACCACTTCGGCCTGGAACGGAATCACCGCCCAGACAGCCACCGCGGGCATCAGCACCATCAGCGGAGCCACCAGGTACATGCCCCGGTTGATCTGCGATGGGAACATGACTTCCTTGAGCAGCAGCTTCAGCACGTCGGCGATCGGCTGCAGCAGGCCCAGCGGACCCACGCGGTTCGGGCCGATACGCACGTGCATCCAGCCGATCAGCTTGCGCTCCCACAGAATCAGGTAGGCCACGCACAGCAGCACCGGCACCACGATGAGCACCGCGCGGATGAGGATCCACAGCGGCGTCCAGTACATGCCGAAGATGTCGTGACCTTGCGAGGTAATCCAGTCGATCATGTTGCTTTCTCGCTCTTCTTATGCGGTGGCCGTCGCGGCCGCGTTGTTGCCGGCCGGCAGGTCGATGGCTTTCTCAACGGTGACATTGCCGAACAGCGCACCCAGCGTCACGGCAGCCTCTGTGGCGGCCGGCACGCGCACGGTGTTTGCCGGCAGCGTCGCTTCGAGAGCGGCCGGCAGCACCACGCTGGCACCATCCTGCATCACACGCACCGGATCGCCAGCCTGCACGCCCAGCTTGGCGAACAGATCCGACGACAGCGACACCTGCATCGCACGGCGCGCGGCGGCGGTAAGCTGCAGCGAGTCGGCACGGCGCACGATCGGGTCGGCGTGGTAAATCGGCACATCGGCGATACGCTCGACACCGTTGGCGGCAGCAGCCGTCACGCGGATCGGAGCATCGGTCGAGTTGTTCAGTTGCTCGGCGACCGGGCGAGCCAGCGCGGCATCGCGCACGGCTTCAGCCGTGTCGAAGTCGAAGCCCGGCACTTCCAGCAGGTTGCCCAGCACGCGCAGCACCTTCCAGCCCGGACGCGACTCACCCAGCGCGCGTACCACGCCGTTGAAGCTCTGCGCCTTGCCTTCGGCATTGACGAACGTACCTGCGGTTTCGGTGAACGGCGCGACCGGCAGGATCACGTCTGCGTATTGCAGCGCGGCTTCCGAACGGAACGGCGACAGCACCACAACCGTGCCGGCCTGGTTCAGCGCGGCCAGTGCCTTGCGGCCATCGGCGGCGTCGAACTCGGGCTCGGCGTTCAACACGATGTACGCGCGGCGCGGCGCATCGAGCATGGCCTGTGCGTTGGCACCGCCTTGCTGCGGCAGGGCGCCAGCAACATAACCACCGACCGTGTTGGCGGCCTCGGTCAGGAAGCCCAGCGTCGCGCCCGTTTCCGAGGCGATCCACTGCGCCAGAGCGTGCAGCGACGAGAACTGCGGGTGACGGACGGCTTCGTTGCCGAGGAACACCGCACGGCGCTCGCCCGACAGCAGCATATCGGCCACGGCCTTCGCGGCATCGCCACCGTCGAATCCTTCGGTACCGGCCGGAGCGGTCACGCCCTTGGCGGCGGCCACGGCACGGGCCACGCCGGCCAGTGCGGCGGTCCAGCCCGACGGGGCAGCATTGATACGCGCGGCGATCGGCATCAGCAGGTCTTCACCGCCCGCGCCAATCACGGCCACACGTGTACCCTTTTTCACGGCTTGACGCAGACGCGACGCCAGCAGCGGATGATCCTTGCGCAGCGACGAACCGATCACCAGCGCGCGTTGCAGCGTGCTGACGTCGGCCACCGGCATGCCGAGCCACGGCGCGCCCTTTAGTGCGGCCGAGAAATCGGATTGACGCAGGCGGAAGTCGACATTGTCGCTGCCCAGGCCACGGACGAGCTTGCCCAGCAGGAACAGCTCCTCCAGCGTGCTGTGCGGGCTGGCCAGCGCAGCAATCTGGTCGACGCCGTGATCGCGCTTGATGCTTGCCAGACCATTGGCTACGTATTCGAGCGCGGTCTGCCAGTCCGTTTCCATCCATTCGCCACCCTGCTTGAGCATCGGGCGGGTCAGACGGTCGGCGCTGTTCAGGCCTTCGTAGGCGAAGCGGTCCTTATCGGAGATCCAGCATTCGTTGATGTCCTCGTTCTCCAGCGGCACCACGCGCATCACGCGCTGGTTCTTGGTCTGGACCACGAGGTTGGCGCCCAGGCCGTCGTGCGGCGACACCGACTTGCGGCGTGCCAGTTCCCACGTACGGGCCGAGTAGCGGAACGGCTTGCTGGTCAGCGCGCCGACCGGGCACAGGTCGATCATGTTGCCGGACAGTTCCGAATCCACGGTCTGGCCGACGAACGTCGTGATTTCCGAGTGCTCGCCGCGGTTCAGCATGCCCAGCTCCATCACGCCGGCCACTTCCTGGCCGAAGCGCACGCAGCGAGTGCAGTGGATGCAGCGGGTCATCTCTTCCATGGAGATCAGCGGGCCCACATTCTTGTGGAACACCACACGCTTCTCTTCCTTGTAGCGCGACTCCGAACCACCGTAGCCCACCGCCAGATCCTGGAGCTGGCATTCGCCGCCCTGATCGCAGATCGGGCAGTCGAGCGGGTGGTTGATCAGCAGGAATTCCATCACCGATTTCTGAGCCTTCACAGCCTTCTCAGAATTGGTGAAAACCTTCATGCCTGGCGTCACCGGGGTGGCGCAGGCGGGCAGCGCCTTGGGCGCTTTTTCCACTTCAACCAGGCACATGCGGCAATTCGCCGCGATGGACAGTTTGCGGTGGTAGCAGAAGTGCGGGATGTACGTGCCCAGCTTCTGGGCCGCTTCCATCACGAGGCTGCCTTCCGCAACCTCTACCTTCTTGCCGTCGATCTCGAGTTCAACCATGTTCTGCCACGCTTCAGGAATAGGCCGGGACCATGCACTGCTTGTGTTCGACGTGATACTCGAACTCCTTCCAGTAGTGCTTGAGCATGCCGCGTACCGGCATCGCCGCTGCATCGCCGAGTGCGCAGATAGTGCGACCCATGATGTTTTCCGCGACGTTGTTGAGCAGGTCCAGATCTTCCTGGCGGCCTTCTCCGTGTTCAATGCGATTCACCATGCGATAGAGCCAGCCTGTGCCTTCACGGCACGGCGTGCACTGGCCGCACGATTCTTCAAAGTAGAAATACGACAGGCGCAGGAGCGAACGCACCATGCAGCGTGTTTCGTCCATCACGATCACGGCGCCCGAGCCCAGCATCGAGCCGGCCTTGGCGATCGAGTCGTAATCCATGTCCGATGCCATCATCAGGTCGCCCGGCACCACCGGGGCGGAGGAACCGCCCGGAATGACCGCCTTGATCTTCTTGCCACCGCGCATGCCGCCTGCGAGTTCCAGCAGCGTTGCGAACGGCGTACCCAGCGGGATCTCGTAGTTGCCCGGACGCTCGACATCGCCCGACACCGAGAAGATCTTGCTGCCGCCGTTGTTCGGCTTGCCCATCTTCAGGTAGTTCTCGGGGCCGACTTCCAGCAGGAACGGCACCGCGGCGAACGTTTCCGTATTGTTGATGGTGGTCGGCTTGCCGTACAGACCGAAGCTGGCCGGGAAAGGCGGCTTGAAGCGCGGTTGGCCTTTCTTGCCTTCCAGCGACTCCAGCAGCGCGGTTTCCTCGCCGCAGATGTATGCGCCGTAACCATGGTGGGCGTGCAACTGGAAGTTGAAGCCCGAACCCAGGATGTTGTCGCCGAGGAAGCCGGCGCGGCGCGCTTCTTCGAGGGCTTCCTCGAAGATCTTGTATTCATTCCAGATTTCGCCGTGGATGTAGTTGTAACCCACGGTGATGCCCATCGCGTACGCGCCGATGGCCATGCCTTCGATCAGCGCGTGCGGGTTGTAGCGAATGATGTCGCGATCCTTGAACGTGCCCGGCTCGCCTTCATCGGTATTGCAGACGAGGTACTTCTGACCCGGGAACGCACGCGGCATGAAGCTCCACTTCAGGCCCGTGGGGAAGCCCGCACCGCCACGGCCGCGCAGACCCGAGGCCTTGACGTCGGCGATCACCTGCTCGGGCGTTACCTTTTCCTCGAGAATGCGTCGGAGCTGCTTGTAGCCACCACGCTTCACGTAGTCTTCGAGGTGCCAGTTCTTGCCGTCCAGGCCAGCCAGGATCAGCGGCTTGATATGACGGTCATGCAGAGAGGTCATGTTACTTGTCCCCCTTGGCGGCGGCTTCGGACTTGAGCTCTTCGACCAGTGCGTCGATCTTCTGCTCGCTCATGAAGCTGCACATGCGGGTGTTGTTGACGATCATCACCGGTGCGTCGCCGCACGCGCCCATGCACTCGCCCTCTTTCAGGGTGAAACAGCCGTCGGCGGTGGTCTCGTTATAGTCGATCCCGAGCTTGCGCTTCAGGTATTCGCCAGCCCGCTCGCCGCCCGACAGCGCGCACGGCAGGTTGGTACAGACGGCGAGCTTGTGCTTGCCCACCGGCTTGGTGTCATACATGTTGTAGAACGTGGCCACCTCTTCCACCCACACGGGCGGCATTTCGAGGTAGCTGGCGACGAACTGCATGACTTCGGGGGAAACCCAGCCCACCTCGCCCTGTGCCACGGCGAGTGCCGCCATCACGGCCGACTGCTTCTGGTCGGCCGGATACTTCGCGATCGCGCGATCGATTTCCTTGAGAGCTTCTGCTGATAGCATGGTCATTGCAGTAATACGGCGAAGCCGCGCGGGGCTCCGCTAGTTTGCAGCCGTCGCTGCCATGTTCTGCCGGCCCGGACGCCCCTTCGCGTCCTTGCCGATCCGTTGCAGGCATTGCCTGCCGCCACCGTTACAGCCGGGGCCGGCCGAACACACCCGGAACGTCGTCCGGGCAACGGCCTGTGACGGGATACTCGTCTTCCGGTATCCCTTAGCGGTCGATCTCGCCGAACACGATGTCCTGTGTACCGATGATCGTGACCGCATCCGCAATCATGTGTCCCTTGGCCATTTCGTCGAGCGCGGCCAGGTGGGCAAAGCCCGGGGCACGGATCTTCAGACGGTACGGCTTGTTCGCGCCATCCGAAATCGCATAGATGCCGAACTCGCCCTTCGGGTGCTCCACCGCGGCGTAGGCTTCGCCTGCCGGCACGTGGATACCTTCGGTGAAGAGCTTGAAGTGGTGAATCAGCTCTTCCATGTTCGACTTCATGTCCACACGCGACGGCGGCGCCACCTTGTGATTCTCGGTGATCACCGGACCCGGGTTGCGACGCAGCCAGTCAATGCACTGCTTGATAATGCGGTTCGACTGGCGCATTTCTTCCACACGCACCAGGTAACGCGAATAGCAGTCGCCCGCCGTACCCACGGGGATGTCGAAGTCCATCTTGTCGTAGACCTCGTACGGCTGCTTCTTGCGCAGATCCCACTCGATGCCCGAGCCACGCAGCATCGGACCGGTGAAACCCATCTGCAGCGCACGCTCCGGTGTGACCACACCAATATCGACCAGACGTTGCTTCCAGATACGGTTATCGGTCAGCAGCGTCTCGTACTCATCGACATAGGTCGGGAAACGGTTCGTGAAGTCCTCGATAAAGTCCAGCAGCGAGCCCGAACGGGCTTCGTTCATGACCTTGATGGCCTTCTCGTTGTGGACTTTCGACGCGCGATATTGCGGCATCGTGTCAGGCAGATCGCGGTAGACGCCGCCCGGACGGTAGTAGGCCGCGTGCATACGCGCGCCCGACACCGCCTCGTACATGTCGAACATGTCCTCACGCTCACGGAACGCGTAGAGGAACACCGCCATCGCACCCACGTCCAGCGCGTGCGAGCCGATCCACATCAGGTGGTTCAGCAGACGGGTGATTTCGTCGAACATTACGCGGATGTACTGGGCGCGAATCGGTACCTCGAGGCCCAGCAGGCGCTCGATCGCCATCACGTACGCGTGTTCGTTGACCATCATCGACACGTAGTCGAGACGATCCATGTAGGGGACGTTTTGAATCCAGGTCTTCTGCTCGGCCAGCTTTTCGGTGGCACGGTGCAGCAGGCCGATATGGGGGTCGGCGCGCTGGATGACTTCGCCGTCCAGTTCAAGCACCAGACGCAGCACGCCGTGCGCTGCAGGGTGTTGGGGGCCGAAGTTGAGGGTGTAGTTCTTGATATCTGCCATGACGCGATCTCAGTGCTGCGTGCCGCCGTAGTTTTCCTCGCGAATCACGCGCGGCGTGACTTCGCGCGGCTCGATCGTCACCGGCTGGTAGATGACCCGCTTCTGTTCCGGGTCGTAGCGCATTTCGACGTAGCCCGAGACTGGGAAATCCTTGCGGAACGGGTGGCCGACGAAACCGTAGTCGGTCAGGATACGGCGCAGATCCGGATGGCCTTCGAACACGATGCCGTAGAAATCGAACGCTTCGCGCTCGAACCAGTTCACCGAGTTCCAGACGTTGATGACCGACGGCAGCACCGGGAAATCATCGTCCGGCGCGAATACGCGCAGACGCAGACGCCAGTTGTGCGTTACCGACAGCAGTTGGGAGACAGCGGCAAAACGCAAGCCATCCCAGGCGCCTTCGGCGTAGTCGGAATAGTCCACGCCGCACAGGTCGAGTAGCTGTTCAAAACGCAACGAGGGATCGTCACGCAGCAGACGCGCGACTTCGAGATAGTCGGCGGCCTTGACGATCAGCGTCAGTTCGCCGGTGGCCTCGATCAGGTTCTGCACGCGCTTGCCGAGGACCTTTTCGAGCGCAGCCTTGAGGGTATCCAGGTTCGCCATATCAGCCCTTGCGCGCGATGGTGTTGGTACGCTTGATCTTGTTCTGGAGCTGGATCACGCCGTAGATCAGCGCTTCCGCCGTCGGCGGGCAGCCCGGAACATAGATGTCGACCGGCACGATGCGGTCGCAGCCACGCACCACCGAATACGAGTAGTGATAGTAGCCGCCGCCGTTGGCGCACGATCCCATCGAGATCACCCAGCGCGGTTCGGCCATCTGGTCGTACACCTTGCGCAGCGCGGGGGCCATCTTGTTGCACAGCGTGCCTGCCACGATCATCACGTCGGACTGACGCGGCGACGGGCGGAAAATCACACCGAAACGGTCCATATCGTAACGCGCGGCGCCGGCGTGCATCATTTCCACTGCACAGCAGGCCAGACCGAACGTCATGGGCCACAGGGAACCCGTACGGGTCCAGTTGATCAGCTTGTCAGCGGTCGTCGTGACAAAGCCTTCGTTGAGAACGCCTTCGATTGCCATTTCACATCACTCCCAATCGAGCGCGCCCTTTTTCCAGATGTAGACGAAGCCCACGATGAATTCCAGCAGAAACACGCCCATGGCGATGAATCCCGGCCAACCGATGTCCTTGAGGGCGACGCCCCACGGAAACAGGAAGGCAGTTTCGAGATCGAACAGGATAAACAGGATGGCGATGAGGTAGTAGCGCACGTCGAACTTCATGCGCGCATCCTCGAACGCTTCGAAGCCGCACTCGTACGGCGACAGCTTCGCTGCGTCAGGCTTGTAGGGACCGAGAATTCGACCGATGGCCATCAGTGCCACACCGAGCACGACGCCAAAGACGATGAAGATGAGGACGGGGAAGTAGGCTTCGAGAGTCAAGATGCGGCCAGCCTTATCTGGAATGTTGTCAACAGCACCAGCTATAGCGGCGTCCTGTTGCCCACCCCAAGCGCCATCCCGTCATAGCTACGGCGCCGCCTTGCGGACTGCCGGAGGACATGCCGACGCATCTTGAGATGCGTAACACGAACTCCGATCAAGTTGTTTGGTGCCGACGGCGAGACTCGAACTCGCACAGCTTTCGCCACTACCCCCTCAAGATAGCGTGTCTACCAATTTCACCACGTCGGCTGGGGGAGAAACAATATTGCCTTGCGCTGGGTTTTTATACCCTCTGGAACGTCTGCCGAGGAGTCTGTCCTTCGGCTTTCGCCCCGTCGCTGGGGAATCGTTTCAAGCCCTGCATTCTAACTAGGATTCCCGATTTGTTCAATGCACAACTGCAAATAAAATCAGGAATCCGTGGACACACTGTTCAATTATTGCAATTACTTCGGCACAGCCGGACCCGCCGGGGCGGAGGCCGATGCTGCAGCTGCGGCAGGTGCGGAAGCAGGTGCCGCAGCGGCCGGCGCCGACTGCTGCGCCGCGCCCATCACGCCCAGGGATGCCGAGGGCTTGTAGTTGCCCAGCAGCGTCAGACCCAGGGTGCAGCAGAAGAACAGTGCCGCCAGAACGGCCGTGGTACGTGACAGGAAGTTCGCCGATCCGGTAGCGCCGAACAGACTGCCAGAGGCACCCGATCCGAACGCCGCACCGACATCGGCACCCTTGCCGTGCTGCAGCAGAACAAGACCGATCACGCCGAGCGCGGACAGGACCTGCACGATTACCAACAAAGTCTTGAAGATTGCCATTTGGTTAAAGTCGTTTCGAACTTGCCTGATCAGACAGTCGCGTCCGGCATTCAGGCGTTGCCGATCGCGAGGAAATCATCCGCTTTCAGGGAGGCGCCACCGATAAGCCCCCCGTCAATATCGGACATGGAAAACAATTCAACCGCATTGTCGGGCTTGACGCTGCCACCATACAGAATGGCCATGCGTGCCGCGACACCGACATCCTTCGCCGCGACCCGTGCACGCAGCGCTGCGTGAACTTCCTGGGCCTGCGCGCTCGTGGCCGTCTTGCCCGTGCCGATCGCCCAGACAGGTTCATAGGCCAGAACAATGCGACCCAGCTGTTCGATAGACAACGCATCGAGTACAGCCTGCAACTGACGGCCAACCACGGCTTCGGTCTGAGCGGCTTCGCGCTCAGCCAGCGTCTCGCCAACACAGACCACTGGAACAATGTCGAATTCCAACGCGCGCAGTGCCTTGGCAGCCACTACCGCGTCAGTTTCACCATGGTAGGTACGGCGCTCGGAATGGCCGACGAGCGCATAGCCGCAACCAAACTCACCCAGCATCGAGGCAGCCACTTCGCCGGTGAAGGCACCACGGGCCTCGGCCGACACATCCTGGGCACCCCAGGCAACCTGGGAACCGGACAACAGCGTCTGGCACTGGGCAAGATAGGGGAACGGCGCGCAGACCGCCAGCTTCGCACGCGCAGGTGCAGCCTTGATACCCTCAAGCAGCGCCGCGTTGGCGGCCAGGCTGCCATGCATCTTCCAATTGCCGATGACCAGCTTTTGTCTCACAAGGGCCCCCTCTTTAAATCAAACCGGCTATTGTAGCGTGGTCAGAAGGGGGCCGCCAGCGTGCGCGGGCAATCGCAGGCAATCCCGGACCGCAAGCGATCACGGGACCACAGCAAGAAGCATGGCTTACCAGGTCAGTACGATCTTGCCGATATGCTCGCTCGACTCCATGAGGCGATGCGCATCGGCGGCCTGTGCTGCGGGAAACACCTTGTGAATCACCGGCTTGATCTTGCCCGATGCCAGCAACGGCCAGACGTTCTGATGCAGCGCCTGCGCGATGGCGCCCTTGAACGAAGCCGGACGCGGGCGCAGCGTGGAACCGGTGACGGTAATGCGTCGACGCAGGATATCGCCAAGGGGGATTTCCGCCTTGCCGCCACCAAGCAGCGCGATGATCACGATGCGGCCGTCATCGGCGATGCACGACAGTTCACGCGCGAGATACGACCCCGCCACCATGTCGAGGATCACGTCGACGCCCTTCCCTTCGGTCAGCGCCTTCACTTCGGCCACGAAGTCCTCGGTCTTGTAGTTGATCGCGCGATCGGCGCCGAGCGCCTCACACGCCTTGCACTTGTCATCGCTGCCGGCCGTCACGAAGACCTTGAAGCCAAGTGCCTTGGCAATCTGGATTGCCGTGGTACCGATGCCGCTCGATCCCCCCTGGATCAGCAGCGTTTCAGCCGCACCACGCGGACCCTTGCCAAGCTGCCCACGATCGAACACGTTGCTCCACACCGTGAAGAATGTCTCGGGTAGCGCAGCCGCTTCGATATCGGTGAGGCCCTCGGGTACGGGCAGGCATTGCTCGATCGGCGCCGTGCACAGTTCGGCGTAACCACCGCCCTGCACCAGCGCACAGACGCGGTCGCCAGCCTTCAGGCCGAAGCGATTGGCGGGATGCGAAAGGTCTCCACCAACGACCACACCCGCGACCTCGAGCCCCGGGAGATCCGACGCACCGGGCGGCACCGGATAGTTGCCGGTGCGCTGGAACACATCGGGACGGTTGATGCCAGCAGCCGCCACACGAATCAGGATTTCACCGGCCTTCGGCTCCGGATCGGGACGCTGCGTTTCCTGCAGAACTTCGGGGGCGCCGTATTCACGGATCTCGATGGCTTTCATGATGACTCCTCATTAATGTCTTGGATTGCATCGCGCGCGATGGCGTTGCTGACGCACGTGTCGCAGGCGAACCGGATGGCGAACTGACCGGCAGTGTAAACAAAAAAGCGGCTGGACATCGCCAGCCGCTTTCATGGGTGCTACGCGGTGACCGCGTTCGCCGTCAGCTTACTGCTGCTGATCGGGCGATGCCGGGGCGGCAGGTGCCGCGGTCGGTGCATCGCCTTGCGCGATCGGGCTGATGCTGCCGCCCTCTTCGGCCAGCGCAGCCTTCAGGGACAGACGCAGACGACCCTTTTCATCGGCCTGGATCAGCTTGACGCGAACCTGTTGGCCTTCCTTGAGCCAGTCCTTGATGTCCTTGACGCGCTCGTTGACGATCTCGGAGATATGCAGCAGACCGTCCTTGCCCGGCAGGATGTTGACGATGGCGCCAAAGTCCAGCAGCTTCAGCACGGTACCGGCGTAGATCTTGCCAACTTCGGCTTCCGCGGTGATGCCTTCGATGCGGCGCTTGGCTTCGGCCATGCCGTCGGTCGACGTCGACGCGATCGTGATCGTGCCGTCTTCCTGGATGTCGATGGTCGTGCCGGTTTCCTTGGTCAGTGCCTGGATCGTCGAGCCGCCCTTGCCGATCACTTCGCGGATCTTATCCGGATGGATCTTCATCGTGATCATGCGCGGAGCGTGCGCCGACAGCTCGGTGCGAGCGTGACCCATCGCGCCTTGCATCGCGCCGAGGATGTGCATGCGGCCTTCGCGGGCCTGAGCCAGCGCCACCTGCATGATTTCCTTGGTGATGCCCTGGACCTTGATGTCCATCTGCAGCGCGGTGATGCCCGCGTCGGTACCGGCCACCTTGAAGTCCATGTCGCCGAGGTGATCCTCGTCACCGAGGATGTCGGTCAGCACGGCAAACTTGTTGCCCTCCAGGATCAGGCCCATGGCCACGCCGGCCACGTGCGCCTTCACCGGAACGCCAGCATCCATCAGCGCCAGGCAGCCGCCGCAGACCGAAGCCATCGACGACGAACCGTTCGATTCGGTGATTTCCGACACCAGACGGATCGTGTACGCGAACTCGTCGTCCTTCGGCAGCACCGGGATCAGCGCGCGCTTGGCCAGACGGCCGTGACCGATTTCACGGCGCTTCGGGCTACCAACGCGACCTGTTTCGCCGGTGGCGAACGGAGGCATGTTGTAGTGGAGCATGAAGCGGTCGCGGTATTCGCCGGCCAGCGCGTCGATGATCTGCTCATCGCTCTTGGTGCCGAGCGTGGCCACCACAAGTGCCTGCGTTTCACCACGGGTGAACAGCGCCGAGCCGTGCGCGCGCGGCAGCACCGACGAACGGATCTCGATCGGGCGCACGGTGCGCGTGTCGCGGCCGTCGATACGCGGCTCGCCAGCCAGGATCTGGCCACGCACGATCTTCGCCTCGAGGTCGAACAGGACGTTGCCCACTTCCACCTTGTCGGCTTCCACGCCGGCCTCGGCCAGTTGGGCCTGCACGGTTGCGTAGATTTCCTTGAGCTTGGTGCTGCGTGCCGACTTCTGACGCAGTTGGTAGGCTTGCTGCAACAGCGGCAGGCCGATCTCGCTGACCTTGGCGATCAGCGCTTCATTCTTCGGAGCCGGAGCCCAGTCCCACTCGGGCTTGCCGCCTTCGCGCACCAGGTCGTGGATCGCGTTGATCGCGATCTGCATTTGCTCGTGACCGTACACCACGGCGCCGAGCATGACGTCTTCCGACAGTTGGTGGGCTTCCGATTCCACCATCAGCACGGCACGTTCGGTACCGGCAACCACCAGGTCCAGATCCGACGTCGCGATTTGCGCGCGGGTCGGGTTCAGCAGGTACTGGCCGTCCTTGTAGCCGACGCGAGCGGCGCCAACCGGACCGTTGAACGGGATGCCCGAAACGGCCAGTGCAGCCGACGAAGCGATCAGCGCGGGGATGTCAGCCGGGATTTCCGGGTTGATCGACAGCACGTGGATCACCACCTGCACGTCGTTGTAGAAACCTTCCGGGAACAGCGGACGCAGCGGACGGTCGATCAGGCGCGAGGTCAGCGTCTCGTTTTCCGACGGACGGCCTTCACGCTTGAAGAAGCCACCGGGGATCTTGCCAGCAGCGTAGGTCTTCTCGATGTAGTCGACGGTCAGCGGGAAGAAGTCCTGGCCCGCCTTCGGGCTCTTGGCTGCCACCACGGTGGCCAGCACCACGGTGTCTTCCACGTCGACGATCACGGCGCCAGATGCCTGGCGTGCGATTTCGCCGGTTTCCATGCGGACCGTGTGCTGGCCCCACTGGAATTCCTTGACGATCTTGTTGAACATGGTCATGAGCGTTCCTTGATTTCATGCTTGCCGGCCGCACACATGCACGATCGGCGACGCCTGCGCTCGCAGCGGCAGGCGAACTGCCGGAGGTAATCCGGTCCGCAGTCCCAGGGAAGTGCTATGCCATTCCATCGCGCCACCGTCCGTGAAGGCACGTGGACGATGCAACCCGCGATGGAATGACACAAAACCCCGTTTCCTTGGTGCCGACTCCAGTGTCAATGCGCAAAAATGCGCGATAAAGAGCGAGGTAACTTACTCCGTCGCACGACTTGGCGCAACGGCGCCGGGCATCAACGCCCGACTTTCGAGTGAAGCGAACATCACTACCAACCCTGGCCCAGCATATCAATCGCTGGACCAGAAAAGCAAAATGCCTGCCTCAGCAGTGCTGACGCAGGCATTGCGGCCTCACGTGAAATCGTGCGCGTGCAACTTCCGCAGGATTCGTGCTGCCATCCGCAGACCTTACTTACGCAGGCCCAGGGCTTCGATCAGGGCGCGGTAACGATCGGCATCGCTGGCCTTGAGGTAGTCCAGCAGGCGACGGCGACGGCTCACCATGCGCAGCAGACCGCGGCGGCTGTGGTGATCCTTCATGTTGGCCTTGAAGTGCGGGGTCAGTTCGTTGATACGGGTTGTCAACAGAGCGACCTGAACTTCGGGGCTACCCGTGTCGTTGGTGCCGCGAGCGAACTTCGCGATGATCTCGGACTTGTTGATATTGGCAGTTGCCATGATGATTTCCTTTCACTTGCGAACGCTGCAGCGCGGGATGCGCCACCTGCGTCGTGCCTGAATGACTTGAGGCATCTGTCGCCATCCAGCTGGGTGGCTTGAGGACGACAGCCGCGCATTATAGCCGAATTCCCGCCCGCGGCGAAGTCTACGGCGGCGCCCGCCTCAATTGCGCGGCGGGCGCTCCATACGGCACGTGGTCGGCAGCGTGGTCTGGGCGGTCTTAAGCTTCTTTATCGTGCGGAATCCGTAGCCGGAGCCTTCATTGTCGAAACGGACATCGCCGCCCTGCTTCGCCATGACCGAGACATAAAGCGGCTGGAGGACCTGGTGGTCGTCCGCCCGCACGGTAGCCTCGTGGAACGCGTTGGTAAAACGCATGTCCTCAAGCGCATAGCCCACGGCCACGGCGTCGGTAGAACCAGCGCGCTCGATCGCCCGCGCCAGCATCTCCACCATCATCTGCATGCGTAGATGCACATAGTCATCCTTGGGGTCCGGATAGCGTGCCCGGAACGACTGGTAGAACGCATCGGATGCCGCCCCGCCTACGTTCGGGTGCCATTCGGCCACGGCCAGCACCCGGCCCACACCCGCGTCACCCATCGCTGCCGGCGCACCGAGCCCATTGCCATAGAACGTGTAGAAGCGCGCATTGAGGCCACCCTCGCGCGCGGCCTTCACCATCAGCGTCAGATCGTTGCCCCAGTTGCCAGTGATGACCGCGTCGGCGCCGCTCGCCTTGATCTTGGCGATGTACGGCGCGAAATCCTTGATCTTGCCGATCGGGTGGAACTCGTCGCCGACAATCTGGATATCCGGACGCTTTGTCGCCAGCATTTCACGCGCCGAACGCGCCACCTGATGGCCGAAGCTGTAGTCCTGGTCGATCAGGTAGACCTTGCGCACCGAACGCTCGCTTCGGATGGCCTCGGTCAACGCCTGCATTCGCATATCCGCGCTGGCGTCGAAACGAAAATGCCAGAAGCTGCAGTTCTCGTTGGTCAGCGAAGGATCAACGGCCGAATAGTTCAGGAACAGCACGCGAGCATCGGGCTGGCGCGCGTTCTGACGGTTGATTGCCCCCACGAGCGCGCTGGCCACGGCCGAACTGTTCCCTTGCAGCACAAACGGAATGCGCTTGTCGACCAGACTGCGGAACTGGATCAGGCTTTCATCGACATTGCCCTTGCTATCGAATGTCACCAGTTCGAACGGATGCGACCCATCGGGCAACTTGACACCGCCGCTCGCGTTGACGCGCTCGATGGCGATACGCAGGTTGCGCACCACAGCCTCGCCTGCGTTGGCAAAGGGGCCGGACAGGCCGTCGATCATGCCCAGGCGAATTGGCGCGCCAGCCTGCGCCTGCGCGGCTGCCGCCGCGCAAAACAGCGCAGCAGCCACCCAGACGCGCAATCTGTTCCCTCGAATCCAGGCCATCGCCCTCCCCAGTTACCCAGCAAAGCGAGCGATGTTAAGGCAGATGCGCCCGGACCGGCAATCTTCATCGATCATCGCCAGATGCCATTAGATCCGCGAAGTTTATTGCGACTAAGCAGACGAATCTGAAAGAAGCAATGCGGCATTCACACGACGCGACTGGTGCGGCTAAACTGCCGCCACTCGCATCCACCATGTGCCAAGCCTGAAGTCATGCCCTCCCGTTATCAGCGTGGCAGTCGCCATCTGCTTTCAATTCTGTGGGCCGTCCTGGCCACCCTCGCGCTGGGCGCCTGCACCGTCCTTGCCCCGGTCGACTCCGGACTCAAGCTCGTCGGCCAGCCGCAGAGCGCCGTGCAGGCCGCATTCGGCAAGCCCACCGACGTCTACAAGCTCGATGACGGGACAACCCGCTGGTTCTATTCGAAGCAGCCGCTCGGCGAGTATTCCTACGCGGCCGATTTCGATCGGGATGGCAAGCTGACGAATTTCCGCCAGATGCTGACGACGACCGAGCTGTACAAGGCAAAGGTCAATGTCTGGACCAAGAAGGACGTGCTCGAACACTTCGGCGCGCCGCGCGAGCCGATCGAATACTACCCGCGCCTGAAGCAAGAGGCCTGGAGCTACCGCTTCCTCCACGAGGACCAGTGGTACTCGATGTTCAACTTCATGTTCGACGATACGGGTGTGCTGCGCCAGACACTGGTGACACCCGACCCCTTGCGCGACCGCCCTGAGCGCTGACGACAAAACGCCCGCCATCGCGGGATACGCGACTGGCGGGCGTTTCATGATGGCGGGGCCTTGTGAGCCCCACCAGCGGCATCGCAGGATTCGGGATCAGATCTGCGGGTTGATCTTCTGCACAGCCTTGTCGTGCAGCTTGTTCAGCGCGGCCAGGTAGGCCTTGGCCGATGCGGCGACGATATCCGGGTCGGTACCCACGCCATTGACGATACGACCCGCCTTCGACAGACGTACCGTGACTTCACCCTGGGCCTGCGTGCCGGCGGTGATCGCATTCACCGAGTACAGCACCAGTTCGGCACCGCTGTTGACCTTGCCTTCGATCGCGTGCAGCGTGGCGTCCACCGGACCATTGCCTTCGGCTTCGCCGGTCTGCTCGCTGCCATCGATGTTGAACACCACGCGGGCATGGGGACGCTCACCCGTTTCCGAACGCTGCGACAGCGAGATGAAGCGATAGTGCTCATTGGCGTGCTCCTGCTCTTCATCGGAGACGATCGCCATGATGTCTTCATCGAAGATCTCGGCCTTCTGGTCGGCGAGCTCCTTGAAACGAGCAAATGCCGCATTGATCTCCGCTTCGCTTTCGAGTTGGACGCCAAGCTCCTGCAGACGCTGCTTGAACGCATTGCGGCCCGAAAGCTTGCCAAGCACGATCTTGTTGGCCGTCCAGCCCACGTCCTCGGCGCGCATGATCTCGTAGGTATCGCGCGCCTTGAGCACGCCGTCCTGGTGAATGCCGGACGCATGGGCAAACGCGTTGGCGCCCACCACGGCCTTGTTCGGCTGCACGACGAAGCCGGTAATCTGCGACACAAGCTTCGAGGCCGGCACGATCTGGGTCGTGTCGATGCCCACATCCATGTTGAAGTAGTCACGGCGCGTCTTCACGGCCATCACCACTTCTTCCAGGCTGGTGTTACCCGCGCGTTCGCCAAGGCCGTTGATCGTGCACTCGATCTGGCGAGCGCCGCCGAGCTTCACGGCAGCCAGGGAGTTCGCCACGGCCATGCCGAGGTCATTGTGGCAATGCACTGACCAGACGGCCTTGTCCGAGTTCGGAATGCGCTCGCGCACCGAGCGGATCAGCTCGGCATAGCCTTCCGGCACGGCATAACCCACGGTGTCGGGCAGGTTGATCGTGGTGGCGCCTTCGGCGATCACGCCTTCGAGCACACGGCACAGGAAGTCCATGTCCGAGCGGCTGCCATCTTCCGGCGAGAACTCGATGTCGTCCGTGAACTGGCGCGCGAAGCGCACGGCCAGACGTGCCTGCTCATAAACCTGGTCCGGTGTCATGCGCAGCTTCTTTTCCATGTGCAGCGCCGAGGTGGCGATGAACGTGTGGATACGGAACGAGTTTGCCGGCTTGAGCGCCTCGGCGGCACGAGCGATGTCCTTGTCGTTGGCACGGGCCAGCGAGCAGATCGTCGAATCCTTGACCACTTGGGCGATCGAGCGGATGGCCTCGAAGTCACCATTGGAGCTTGCCGCAAAACCTGCCTCGATCACGTCGACCTTCAGGCGTTCAAGCTGGCGCGCAATGCGAATCTTCTCTTCGCGGGTCATGGACGCGCCGGGCGACTGTTCGCCGTCACGCAAGGTGGTGTCGAAAATGATGAGTTTGTCAGACATTTTGTGGAGCTCCTGGGCTGTACCCTGTTGTGCCGTGCTGTCCCGATCTCAATCTTGCTGCCGGACAATCGCGTCAGAATGCAAAACGCCCCGGCGTGCAACGATGCAGGCCGGGGCGTTCGAAAGAATCCTGGTGATTCCGCGTTAAGGCGATTGGTGACCCTTAGCGCGCGCGCAACCCGACCTGACGGCCTAGTAGGCCACCTAGAATGGTGCGGGCAATTAGGGTCTGGCGCGAAATCATGTCGGCGACTATATCCGGTTTGGCGCGTGTGTGCAACCGCATCATTCCCGATACCTGCCAGCGACTCACTTCGGCGGAATCCGCAGTTTCTGGCCAGGGTAGATCTTGTCCGGATTCGACAACATCGGCTTGTTGGCCTCGAAGATCTTGTTGTATTCGGCGCCATTGCCGTAGGCAGCCTGGGAGATCGCCCAGAGCGTGTCGCCCTTCACGACGGTGTGCCATTGTGACTCGTCCGATTCGACGTTGACAGACATCTTGTCCTCGACCGAATCCACGCCTTCCACGTTGCCGCAGCACAGAATGATCTTCTCGCGCGTTGCCTGGTCAGCCGCCACGCCAAAGACGGTGACCTTGCCCTGCGAGCCGTCAACCGTGACTGTCAGCCCCGTCGCGGTCAGTCCCATCTGCGCGATATAAGCCTCGATGGCATCGCCAGCCGCGCGGTTGGCCGCATCGACCTTGTCCGTCGACGGATCGGCCACAGCCGCATCCTGGGCCGCCTTGGCCTCTCCCTTGCCGAACAGCTTCTCTCCCGCTTCCTTGATGAAGTCAAACATGCCCATGATGTCCTCCTGAGGGTGGGTGAAACGTACAACGCACAGACTACAGAAAAGCAAAGGCGCCCGAAAGCGCCTTTGTTCCTATGTTGGATCAGTTGCCGCCTGAGCCGTTGCCCGGCGCACGCGACTTGTCGACGCCGCCACGCTGACCGTGCAGCGTTCGCCATGCCCACAGCAGGTAACCTGAAATCGCATAGGCGACGAACAGGCCAAACAGTGCCACGGGTGGATCGGAAGAAACGACCACGAACAGCACGAGTACCAGCACCATCATGCCGAACGGCACGCGATAGCGCACATCCAGCGCCTTACCACTGTAGAACGGCGCGTTGGAGACCATCGACAAGCCGGCATAGAGCGTGATGCCGAATGCGACCCACGGCATCCAGAGTTCCTTGACCGGCAGCTTGTTGTCGATCGCCAGCCAGACAAAGCCCGCCACCAACGCCGCAGCAGCCGGGCTTGGCAGCCCCTGGAAGAAGCGCTTGTCGACCACCCCAATATTGGCATTGAAGCGCGCCAGTCGTAGCGCCGCGCAGGTGCAGTAGACAAACGCGGCAATCCAGCCCCACTTGCCCAGGTCATGCAGGATCCACTCATACATGACCAGAGCCGGCGCCACGCCGAACGACGTCATGTCCGACAGCGAATCGTACTGCTCGCCAAACGCGCTCTGTGTGTTCGTGATGCGGGCCACGCGGCCATCCATGCCATCGAGCACCATCGCCGCGAAGATTGCGATGGCTGCCACGTCGAAGCGCATGTTCATCGCCTGCACGATCGCGAAGAAGCCCGCGAACAAGGCAGCGGTGGTAAAGGCGTTGGGCAGCAGATAAATGCCACGACGGCGCGGACGCACGTACTCCAGATCGTGCTCGTCCGGGTCATACGCATTGTCGTTGCGCAACTGGTTGCGGCGAAACGGACGCAGGTGCGTCACGTTACCGTTGTTGACGCGCTTGTTGCGTCGATTGAAGGCACCCATTCAGTGTCCCCTGTAGCAGGCGCGCTTACGCCCGCACATCCAGATCAGCCAGCACGGTCGCCGACGCCGAGACTTTCTCGCCAATCGTCACGCGCGGACGGGCATCCACGGGCAGGTACACATCCACCCGCGAACCGAAACGGATAAAGCCGTAGCGCTGACCACGCGATAGCATGTCGCCCACGTTGATGTAGCACAGGATACGGCGCGCTACCAGGCCAGCCACCTGCACCAGCGTCACCACCTGGCCATCCGACGCACGGCGGATCACGACGGCATTGCGCTCGTTCTCCACCGATGCCTTGTCGAGATCGGCATTGACGAACTTGCCGGGAAAGTACTCGAGCTTCTCCACCTTGCCATCGAGCGACGAGCGGTTCGAGTGCACGTTGAACACATTCATGAACACGCTGATCTTCAGTGCCTCGCGGCCCGCGTACGGGTCCTGCGTTTTCTCGACCACGACAATGCGGCCATCGGCAGGCGCCAGGATTGCGTTTGGCGCCGATGGAATCGGCCGAGGCGGATCGCGAAAGAACTGAAGCACGAACAGCGTGACGATCCACAGCGGCAGCGCGCCCCAGAAGCCCGCGCTGATATGCACCAGCAGCGAGACAATGAATGCGCCGGCCAGGAATGGCCAGCCTTCACGGGCGATCAGCGGATGAGGATAATTCATGCAGAAGATGTTCGGTGGTTTGCGCGGGCAGGAGGCGCCGCGACTGAAAGATAGGGATAAAGATCAGGCCTGGGCCTGAAAAGCCCGACAAGGATAGCAAAAAGCCGCCCGGCCCCCGCCAAAATGTCTCCTGCAACACAGGATCTGGCGGAAAGCCCGGCGGCTTCCAGGGTGCGCAGGGCGCCACGGCGCCCTGCTTCGCCCGGTACTGCTTAGTTCTTCGACTGGTCAACCAGCTTGTTCTTGGCGATCCACGGCATCATCGCGCGCAGCTTGCCGCCCACTTCCTCGATCTGGTGCTCGGCGGTCAGGCGACGGCGCGAGATCAGCGTCGGGGCGCCAGCCTTGTTCTCGAGCAGGAAGCTCTTGGCGTATTCGCCGGTCTGGATGTCCTTCAGGCACTGCTTCATGGCCTTCTTGGTCTCTTCGGTCACCACGCGCGGGCCGGTGACGTACTCACCATACTCGGCGTTGTTCGAGATCGAGTAGTTCATGTTGGCGATGCCGCCTTCGTAGATCAGGTCGACGATCAGCTTCAGCTCGTGCAGGCACTCGAAGTAGGCCATTTCCGGAGCGTAGCCAGCTTCCACCAGCGTTTCGAAGCCAGCCTTGATCAGCTCGACGGTACCGCCGCACAGCACGGCTTGCTCGCCGAACAGGTCGGTTTCGGTTTCTTCGCGGAAGTTGGTCTCGATGATGCCGGCGCGGCCGCCGCCGTTGGCGGTAGCGTACGACAGAGCGATGTCACGTGCAGCGCCGGACTTGTTCTGATGCACGGCGATCAGGTGCGGCACGCCGCCACCTTGCGCGTACGTCGAACGCACGGTGTGGCCCGGGGCCTTCGGGGCGATCATGATCACGTCCAGGTCGGCACGCGGGATCACGGCGCCGTAGTGCACGTTGAAGCCGTGGGCGAAGGCCAGCGCGGCGCCATCCTTGATGTTGGCATGCACTTCGTTCTTGTACACGTCGGCGATCTGCTCGTCCGGCAGCAGGATCATGACCACGTCGGCGCCCTTCACTGCCTCGGCCACTTCCTTGACCTGCAGGCCGGCGTTCACGGCCTTGTTCCACGACGCGCCGCTCTTGCGCAGACCAACGGTCACGTTCACGCCCGAATCCTTCAGGTTCAGCGCGTGGGCGTGGCCTTGCGAGCCGTAGCCGATGATGGTGACGTTCTTGCCCTTGATGAGGGAGAGGTCGGCGTCCTTGTCGTAAAACACTTTCATGATGGTTCCTTCAATTTCTCAAAATCTGCTTATTGGGTGGCGGCGAAGCGCGCGTTTGCCAATTCTGGACTGAGCGCGCTGCGCTGCTTCGGGATACTGCGTGTCGGCTTTGGGCCGGTAGCTGCCGGGGGCGCCGGTCAGACCTTCAGGATGCGCTCGCCGCGGCCGATTCCCGAACCGCCGGTACGGACGGTTTCCAGGATCGCGGTGCGGTCGATGGCATCGAGGAACGCATCCAGCTTGCCGCCGTTGCCGGTCAGCTCGATGGTGTACGTCTTTTCGGTCACGTCGATGATGCGGCCACGGAAAATGTCGGCGGTGCGCTTCATTTCCTCGCGCTCCTTGCCTACGGCACGCACCTTCACGAGCATCAGCTCGCGCTCGATGTGCGCGCCTTCGGTCAGGTCCACCACTTTGACCACTTCCACCAGACGGTTCAGGTGCTTGGTGATCTGCTCGATCACGTCGTCCGAACCGGTGGTGACGATGGTCATCCGCGACAGCGACGCGTCTTCGGTGGGTGCCACCGTCAGCGTCTCGATGTTGTATCCACGTGCCGAAAACAGGCCCACCACGCGCGACAGCGCGCCGGGTTCATTCTCCAGCAGGACCGAGATGATGTGTCGCATTACAGGTCCTCCGCGCCAAGCAGCATTTCGGAGATACCCTTGCCAGCCTGAACCATCGGCCACACGTTTTCAGTGGGGTCGGTCTGGAAGTCCAGGAACACGGTACGGTCCTTGAGTCGGAAAGCCTCGCGCAATGCGGGTTCCACATCGGAGCTCTTCTCGATGCGCATCCCCACGTGGCCATAGGCTTCGGCGAGTTTGACGAAGTCGGGCAATGCCTGCATGTAGGAATGCGAGTAACGATTGTCGTACTCGATTTCCTGCCACTGGCGCACCATGCCCAGATATCCGTTGTTCAGCGAGCAGATCTTGACCGGGGTGTCGTACTGCAGGCAGGTCGACAGTTCCTGGATACACATCTGGATCGAGCCTTCACCGGTGATGGTGACGACTTCCTTGTCCGGGAATGCCTTCTTGATGCCCATTGCGTACGGCAGGCCCACGCCCATCGTGCCGAGGCCACCGGAATTGATCCAGCGACGCGGCTCGTTGAACTTGTAGAACTGCGCGGCCCACATCTGGTGCTGGCCCACGTCGGAGCAGATGAATGCGTCGCCGTGCGTCAGTTCCCAGATCTTTTCCACCACGTACTGCGGCTTGATGATCTCGGAACTGCGGTCGTACTTGAGGCAGTCCACCGAGCGCCACTTCTCGATCTGTTCCCACCACTTGGCCAGGGCCTCGCGCTTGGGCTTGATATCGCTCGTCTTGATCTGGGAGATCAGTTCCTGCAGCACGTCCTTGACGTTGCCAACGATGGGAATGTCCACCTTGACGCGCTTCGAGATCGACGACGGGTCGATGTCGATGTGGATGATCTTGCGGGCCTGCGCGGTGAAATGGGACGGGTTGCCGATCACGCGGTCATCGAATCGGGCGCCGATGGCAATCAGCACGTCGCAGTTCTGCATGGCCATGTTGGCCTCATACGTGCCGTGCATGCCGAGCATGCCAACGAACTGCTTGCTCGTGCCGGGGAACGCGCCCAGGCCCATCAGCGTATTGGTGACCGGATGACCGGTGAGCGCGGCCAGCTCGCGCAGCTCTTCGCTTGCGTTGGCCAGCACCACGCCACCGCCCGAATAGATGTACGGGCGCTCGGCCGATTGCAGCAACGCCACGGCCTTGCGAATCTGACCCGAATGGCCCTTGTTCACCGGGCTGTACGAGCGCATGTCGATCGACTTCGGATACTCGTACTTGCAGCTGTTGCGCGACACGTCCTTCGGGATATCGACCACCACGGGGCCGGGACGGCCGGTGGCGGCAATGAAGAACGCCTTCTTGATCGTGGCGGCCAGGTCACGCACGTCCTTCACGAGGAAGTTGTGCTTGACGATCGGGCGCGTGATGCCAACGGTGTCGCATTCCTGGAACGCATCCTGACCGATCGCGTGAGTCGGCACGTTGCCGGTGATCACCACCATCGGAATCGAATCCAGATAGGCGGTGGCGATGCCGGTCACGGCATTGGTCACGCCCGGACCCGAGGTCACCAGCGCAACGCCCACCTTGCCGGTCGCACGGGCGTACCCGTCAGCGGCATGGACGGCGGCCTGCTCGTGGCGCACCAGGATATGTTCGAATTTGGTTTGCTTGTGGAGCTCGTCGTAGATATAGAGCACTGCGCCGCCGGGATAACCCCAGACGTATTCGACGCCTTCTTCGGCAAGTGCGTTGACGAGGATTTCCGCTCCGATCATTTCGCGAGCGGAGGATGAATTGCTATCGGCGTGGGAAAATTCCGCGCTGGGCATGTTCATTTCAGTCCTTTGCAATTTTCGGCAAAAAATTGTTTGGATGCTCTCTGCCGGGCTTTTGGCTCGGGTTCAAGCGGTGCGCGTCTGCATGAGAAGACCGCCTCATAAGCGGTCCGATGAGACAACCACTGATGTCGTGAACCTTCGATGATACTGCAATGCACCACTGCGGTCTATGGGCAATTCACATCAAATCACTGGAATCATGCAGCGGCGGCACAACGGCCGGTGACTGGTTGATTGCGATGATGTCTGCACTTGCATACAGCAGTGGCAGAGTCCATGTGTTTTTTGCTAGCATCGCAGACATTTCAGAGGTGCCGCAGGACTTAGGCGGCACATTCGGCCCGGCCCCCGCGCCCAACTGCTGTATTTGCCTGCATGGCCACCGATCAGGAACTCTCCGACTTTCTCGCCAGCGTGGAACGACGCGCCTTCAAGCAGGCCGTGTTCGCCGTGCGGGACGACGAAGCCGCGCTGGACATCGTGCAGGACGCCATGATCAAGCTGGCGGAGAAATACGGCGACAAATCTGCCGCAGAACTCCCGCCGCTGTTCCAGCGCATCCTCCAGAACACAATCCACGACTGGTTCCGTCGCCAGAAGGTGCGCAACACCTGGGTGACGCTTTTTTCGAACCTGCGCGACGAGCGCGATGGCGACGATAGCGACCTGCTCGACACATTGGAGGCCCAAGCCGGCACCGAGATGGCAGAAAGCAGCGCCGACAAGGTCGAACGCGCGCAGGTCATGCATATCATCGAGCAGGAAATCCAGCGTCTGCCCACGCGTCAACGCGAGGCTTTCCTGATGCGTTACTGGGAGGATATGGATGTAGCCGAAACAGCAGCCGTGATGGGCTGCTCCGAGGGCAGCGTCAAGACGCACTGTTCCCGTGCAACGCATACTCTGGCGCAAGCCTTGCGCGCGCGGGGGGTCCGACTATGAGCAGAAACGAACGAGATATCCAGGAGCGGCGCTTCGCCCACGAGATTCGCCTGGCACTTGATGCCTCGGCGGATGCACTGCCGCCGGACGTTGCCGAACGGCTCGCCGCCGCGCGGCGCATGGCGCTTGCCGCGAAGAAAGCCGAAGTGCGGGCGCATGTGCCGCAACTTGCCCTGCCAGGCGGCCACCACGGCTACGCCTTCGAGGAAGAAGACGACACGCCACTGCACCGTGCCGGTGCATGGCTGCGCAAGCTCGCGCTCGTCTGGACGCTGGTGGCGCTCGGCGCCGGACTCATCGGCATCTACCACTGGCAGCAGCAGAAGCGCGTCGAGGAACTCGCCGACGTGGATACCGCGATGCTGCTCGACGACCTGCCTCCGACGGCATACGCGGACCAGGGCTTCCACGTGTACCTGAAGCGCGGGCAATAAGACATGGCCCGCGCAAGACACCTCGCCGACGCCTTCCACCGCCGGGTTGCCAGACTATGGGCTGCCGGCCCCGCCGTCGCTGCACTTGTCGCCGCGCTTTGCGGCGGCTTTGCCACATCGGCGGTTCAAGCGCAGAACCCTGCCGCCAGCCAGCCGGCCGCGCCGCGTCCGATCACCAATGCGCATCCGACCTGGCTCGAGCTGCCGCCCGCACACCAGCAGGCGCTCGCCCCACTCCAGCCGATCTGGGAAACACTGCCGGAACTGAATCGGCACAAGTGGGAACGCATCGCCGAGCGCTATCCGAAGCTCAAGCCCGAGGAACAGAAACGCCTGCAGGAGCGGATGGCCGAATGGGTCAAGCTGACCCCGCAGCAACGCCGTCTGGCGCGCGAGAATTACCAGATCACGCGCACGCTGCCGCCCGAGAAGAAGGCAGAGGCATGGGATCGGTACCAGCAGCTTCCGGAAGAACAGAAAAAGAAGCTAGCCGCAGCCGAGAAGGTGCCGCGCCGGCCCGGGACTGTGAGCGCGCTGCCATCGGGCAAGCGCCCACCGGCCGATACCAGCCGACAACTCCGACCTGAGAAAAAGGCTGCCAGCGGCGCGGCAGCCGTAGCCGGCCCGGCATCCGCGGCCCAGGCTACCCCGGCGCTGTCGTCTGCATCGGCTGCGGCAGTCGCCG
>NZ_ANKP01000044.1:0-21400 GCF_000319775.1 Cupriavidus sp. HMR-1 | reverse complement strand
CGCACGCGCGTTCGGGCACGGCCGGGATGCCGGCGGCCTCGAGCATGGCCTTGGCTTCGGCTTCGCTCGGGGTTTGCGTGGGCAGCGCGACCGGCTGCACAACCGGCGGGGGCGTCGTTTGCGGCTGGGCGAAGGCATGTCCGAAGCGGCCCATCGCGGCCAGCGCGACAACGGCGCGGGTAGGGTCCTCGAACACTGTGAAGCCCGCTTCCTCATAGGTCTTCAGCACGTCGTGCGGCCCCTGCAGCACCAGTACGTAGAGCCGGTCCGGATACCGCTCTCGCACACGCGCCAGTTGCTCGCGCAGGCTTGGCGCCACCGCTGGCGTGGCACCGGCATAGGTGAAGAAGCCGAGGACCGAGCGGTAGCCGCCTTCGCCCACCATGGCCTCCGCAAACGGCTCGATCAACGACAGGTCGTTGACGATTTGCGCCGTGGTGTCCACTGGGTTACGCGGCGAGCAGATCGGCAGCAGCTTCAGTAGCCGGGCCTGGGTGGACGCCGGCATTTGCGGCATTGGCAGGCCCAGGTCCTCGGCGGCATCCGACGCGATGACACCCGCGCCACCGCTGACCGTGATGACTCCCAGCGTGTTGTCAGACGGATAGATGCCACGCGCGGCCAGCCGCACGATGTCGAGCATTTCCTCTGTGCTGCGAGCGCGCACCACGCCAAGCTCGGCCAGCACGGCATCGACTACGGCGTCATCGCCAGCGATGGATGCCGTGTGCGACCGCGCGGCGGCGCCGCCAACCTCGCTGCGCCCAACCTTCATTATCACCACCGGTTTGCGCGCGCGGCGCGCCGCCTGCAGCGCCGCCACCAGACCGTTGCCGTCGTTGATGCCTTCCGAATAGAGCGCGATCACGCGGGTATGCGGGTCATCCACCATCAACTGGACGACCTCGCCCAGCGTGATGTCGGCCTCATTGCCGGTCATCACGATGCTGGACAGGCCAATGCCGGCGGACTTGGCGGCCATCACCAGATGCCCGCCGTAGGCGCCAGACTGGCTGACGATGCCGACATGGCCCGGCTGGACCGGCCCCAGAGAAATGCTTGACGCAAAGCTGCCGACGAAGCCGGTGCGCATATTGATCAGCCCGAGCGCGTTTGGGCCGAGCAGACGCAGCCCGCTGCGACGCGCCGCGGCCAGCAATTCCGCCTGCCGCGTGACGCCGTCGCCGCCAATCTCGGCAAAGCCGGCGCTGAACAGAATGGCGGCGCGGGTGCCGCGCTCGCCCAGGGCGATGACGGTATCGAGCACGTGCGCCGCCGGCACGGCCACCACCGCGACATCAGGCACCTCTGGCAAGTCCGCAACGGAGGCGTAGGCGGGCAGGCCCTGCACCTCGCGCCGGTTCGGGTTCACCGGCAGGATGCGTCCGGCATAGCCGAGCTTGCGCATGGCGTCGATGGGACGGCCGCCGATGCGCGCGGGATCATCCGAGGCGCCGATGATCGCGACGGAGCGCGGGTTGAGCAGGGTGCTGAGCGATATGACTGGCGAGGCGACTGGATTCACGATTCACTCCGGAAATGGGGGGCGTTTCACGCGGGCGCGAAGGTTGGAACCGGCGCGCCATCCTCGCTGGGCGAGAACCTGATGCGCACCGGCTGGCCGATCCGCACGGTGTCGAGGTCGCAGTCGACGATATGGGTCATCATCGTCACGCCTTCCTCCAGCGTTACGTAGGCGATGCAGAACGGGTTCGGGCCCGCGCGGCGGGTCACGCTGAACGCATAGACGGTGCCAAGGCCGCTGGCCTCCTTCCAGGCGGTGTCGCCCATGCAGAACGGGCACAGCACGCGCGGATACCAGTGCGGCTTGCCACACGATTCGCAGACCTTGACCAGCAGCCGTCCCTCGCGGGCTGCCTGCCAGAAAGGTGCGTTGTCAGGGCGTTCCTCCGGGGCCGGGAATGGGGTGGCGATATACGGGGTGGTCATCTCATTGCTCCCGTTCGAGAATCAGCGTGGCGCTGCCATGGCGGCTGCCGAGGTAGCCGCCGGTGCCCTGGGCCAGCGCCAGGTCGCAGTGCTTCACCTGCACGGCGGGATGGGCCTCGCCACGCAACTGGCGCACGGCCTCGATGACCTTGGTGATGCCGCCGCGATTGGCCGGATGGTTATTGCAGAGCCCGCCGCCGTCGGTGTTGAACGGCAGCCGGCCCACGCCCGAAATCAGGTTGCCGTCGGCCACGAAGCGGCCGCCTTCGCCTTTCTTGCAGAAGCCCAGGTCTTCGAGCTGCATCAGCACGGTGATGGTGAAGCTGTCGTAGATGGACGCGTACTTGATGTCGGCGGGCGTGATGCCTGCTTCGGCGAACGCTGCCGCGCCCGATACGCGGGCGGCGGACCAGCTCAGGTCCACCTGACCGCCAAGCTGACCCTTCACGTGTTCGCCGGCGCCCAGGATGCGTACCTTGGGGCGATTCAGTTTCGCGGCGATCTCCGGGCGTGCCACGATCAGGGCGCCACCACCGTCGGACACCACGCAGCAATCAAGCTTGCGCAAGGGGTCGGAGATCAGCGGCGAGTTCAGCACGTCTTCCACCGTGACCACGTCGCGCAGCATCGCGTGGGGGTTGTGCTGCGCGTGATGGGACGCGGCCACCTTGATCCACGCGAGCTGTTCCGGCGTGGTGCCGTACTCGTGCATATGGCGCATGGCCACCATCGCGTACAGGTTCACGGTGACCGGGTGGAACGGCGCCTCGAATGGCGCGTCAGGCAGGTTGGCGCCCCAGTTGCGTGCCTGCGTGCCGCTCGAGCCTTCGGAGCGTGGGCGGCCCGCCAGCGTGATCAGCGCGACATTGCATTTGCCAGCGGCAATCGCCTGCGCGGCGTGCGATACGTGGACCAGATAGGCGGACCCGCCTGTGTCGGTCGAATCCACGTGCCGCACGCGCAGCCCGAGGTAGTCGATCATGTTGGTCGCGCCGAGACCCGGTGCGTCACTCGCGCAGAAGTAGCCGTCCACGTCGGACAGGGAGAGTCCGGCGTCTTCCAGTGCCCCTCTGGCGCATTCGGCGTGAAGCTGCGCGACGGATTTGTCCGGCGCCTTGCGCGTCGGGTGCTCGTAGGCCCCGACGATATAGGCCTTGCCCTTGATGCTCATGCGCGGCCCCTCAGATCGGGTCCCAGCCGATCACGTCGGCGGAGCGTTCGAGCTTGTAGAAGCTGTTGCGCATGGCCGGCACGGCGACTTCGCCGATGGCCTCGGGTGTCCAGCCTTCGCCCATATGCACCGAGCGGATCGGGCGCGAATGGCTCATCAGCATGATCTCGTTGGCGCGCACGGCGAAGATCTGGCCGCTGACGTCGCGCGCCGCGTCGCTCGCCAGGAATACGGCCATTGGCGCGATCTTGCCGGCCTCCATCCTTTGCAGCTTGGCCACGCGGGCTTTCTCGTCGGGCGTCTCGGCCGGGATCGAGCTGGTCATGCGGCTCCAGGCAAACGGCGCGATGCAGTTCGAGCGCACGTTGAAGCGTTGCATGTCCAGCGCGATCGACTTGGACAGTGCGACGATGCCGAGCTTGGCTGCGGCGTAGTTGGCCTGGCCAAAGTTGCCGATCAGGCCGGAGGTCGACGTCATGTGCACATACGCGCCGCCCTCCTGGTCCTTGAAATGGTTGGCGGCAGCGCGGCTGACGAAGAACGTGCCGTGCAGATGCACGTCGATCACCGAGCGCCATTCTTCCTCGTTCATTTTGAAGAACATGCGGTCACGCAGGTTGCCGGCGTTGTTGACCACGGCGTCGATGCGGCCGAAGTTGTCTAGCGCGCACTGGATGATGTTGTGAGCGCCGTTCCACGTGGACACGCTGTCGGTATTCGCCACCGCCTGGCCGCCGGCAGCGCGGATTTCCTCGGCCACGCGCTGCGCGGGGCCGGCATCGCCGCCTTCGCCGCTCATCGACACGCCGAGGTCGTTGACGATCACCCGGGCGCCAGCGGCCCCGAGGGCCAGCGCGATACCGCGTCCGATGCCACCACCCGCGCCCGTGACCAGCGCTACCTTGCCTTCCATGATTCCTTGCATCGTGTTGCTCCTGAATGTTGGTGAGATTGGCTGCCGAGTCGGCAGGCTTATTGCGGCTCGATATTGGCTTTCCTGATCACGTCGCTCCAAAGCGTCAGGTCCTGCCTGAGGCGGTCGGTGAACTCGGTAGGGCCGCTGATGCTGGGGGCATAGCCGCCGCGTGCCAGACTCTCCAGGTACGCCGCATTGCGGCCGACTTCGCGGTTGGCCCCGACCAGGCGGTCAATGACCGGCTGTGGCATCCCCGGCGGGCCGATCAGGCCGAACCAGCCGCTCACGTCAAAGCCCTTCAGGCCCGATTCGGCGACTGTCGGCACGCCGGGCAGGGCGGGGTTGCGCGTCGCGGAGGTGACCGCCAGCGCCCGCACCTTGCCGCCTTGCACATAGCCGACCGCGCTGCCGGTGACATCGAACATGAAGCCGATCTTTCCGCCGATCAGGTCTGCGATGGCCGGCGAGTTGCCTTTGTAGGGGACGTGGAGAAACCTGACGCCGCCACGCTGCGCGAGCAGTTCGGTGGCCAGATGGTTGGAGGCGCCCACGCCCGCGGAGCCGAATGCGAGTCCGTCAGGGTGCGTCTTCGCGTAGGCGACCAGGTCCTGCACGTTCTTGAGCGGGGAGTCCTCCGCCACCAGTAGTGCGTTGGTATAGGTGTTGAGCAGACCGACCAGCGTGAAGTCCTTGAGCGGCTTGTATGTGGCGGACTTCTGCACCATCGGCGCCATCGTCAGGGTCGGGCTGCCGACGAAGAACAGCGTGTAGCCGTCGGGACTGGCCTTGGTGATCATGGTCGCGGCGATGGCACCGCCCGCGCCGCCACGGTTTTCCACCACCACAGCCTGCCCAAGCACGGTGCCCAGATGCTGCGCGTAGATTCGCGCGGCGCTGTCGACCGGGCCCCCTGCCGAGTAACCGACGATCAGCTTGACCGGGCGGGCCGGGTAGATCCCGGACGCGCCCGCTGCGCCAGCGGCCACGCACAGCATGGCGGCTATGAAGCCTCTCTTCATCCTTGTCTCCTTGCTATCCGCCGCATCGATGGCAGTGTTTTTATAAATTACAATGTACGTACATAGTAGCGGTTACTGATGGGGGGTGCGCAAGATCTGATGCGCCTGCCCACCCGAGATGGGTGGCGCGAAAATCGGCGATACCGCGCAGATGGGAGGGGAAGCGGAAAGCCGGGGGATCGTTGTGGGTCATCGTGTACTATGTGCGTACAAGATCGGGGGTGGGTTGGAGGCAGATTCGCATCTGCACGGCGTATGAGATTCACCGCGCAGGCAGGCGCGGCAAGCCCGCCGCGCGGCAAGACGTTGACCGGACGCGGTCGGCATTCGCAGCCAACACCCGTGCCAGGCCGTACAATGCGGCGGCATCCAGATCCAGACATCCATCGCAATGGCAACTGCCCAGAAGGACAGCAAGACCGAGTCACCCGCCCCCACGCGCTACGCCGAACTGGCGAGCATGCTGATTCGCGAGATATCCGAAGGCCGCCATGTGGTGGGCAGTCTGTTGCCGACCGAGCATGAACTGGCCGAGTTGCATGGCGTCAGCCGCCATACGGTGCGGGCATCGCTGCGGATGCTGCAGGATCTGGGCTATATCTCGCGCAAGAAAGCGGTGGGGACCATTGTTGAGTCCGCCAACCCCGGGGCGTCGTATACGCAGTCGTTCGGAACGGCCGAGGATCTGGTGCGCGTGGCCGCCACCGAAGTGCGGGCGATCGAAGCGGTGCGCGATGTCACGCTGGATCGCGCGCAGGCGCGGCGGCTGGAAGCGCCGATCGGCAGCGCATGGGTGTTGCTGTCCGGCACGCGGGTGGATGCGCGCAAGGGCCAGACCCCGGTCGCGGTCGCGGATATCTATATCGAGGCCACGCTGGCGGGGCTGGTCGACACGATTCGGAATAGCCCCCAGGTGCTGGTCAGCGCGTTGATCGAACGCGAGTATGCGATCGCGATTGCCGAGATCCGGCAAACGATCACCGCTACGCTGATCGAGGGCTCCCTGGCCGATCAGCTCGGTGTGGAGGCTGGCACGGCGGGTATGCGGCTGGTGCGCCAGTACAAGGATTCGGCGGGCCGGATTCTGGAGATCACCGATACGGTGTATCCGGCCGACCGGGTGTCGGTGTCGTTTCAGCTCAGGCGCGGCAGGCACGCGGGCGCGTGACCTGCCACGGCTGTCCCGGTGATGGCCGGTGACGGCGGACGCGGCCCCGTCAATCCACCTTGACGTTGGCGGCCTTGACCGCGTCGCCCCAGCGTGTGACTTCGGCGCGCACGAAACGGTTGAAGTCGGCAGGCCCCATCGTTTCAGGTATCGCGCCCAGTTCACCCATCACCCTGGTCCACTCCGGGGTCTTCGCGATGCGGATGATCTCCGCGGACAGCTTGTCCGCTACCGGTTTGGGCAAGTTCTTCGGCGCCACGACGCCGATCCACGGATTGCCACGGAAGCCCGGAAAGCCTGATTCGGCGATCGTGGGCACGTTCGGCAGCGTCGACACCCGCTGTTCGCTGGCCACGGCAAGCGGTCTCAGCTTTCCGCCGCGAATCAGCGGCTCCGCAATCGACACCACTTCGAACATCACCTCCACCTGCCCGCCGACCACGTCGGTCATCGCGGCGACGCCGCCCTTGTAAGGGACGTGGGCGAGATTGATGCCTGCCGTCTGCTTGAACATTTCCATCACCAGATGATTGGTGACGCCGTTCCCGCCGGATGCGTAGTTCACCTTGCCCGGATGGAGCCTGGCATAGGCGACCAGATCCGCCACGGTCTTGAACTGCGAGTTCGGATTGACGACCAGTACCAGTGGAAAGACCCCGATCAGTGCCAGCGGCTCGAAGTCGCGCACGCTGTCGTAGCGCTGGTTCTTGTAGATCCAGCCGTTGACGGCCATTGGCCCGCTCGAGGTTGCCAGCAGCGTGTAGCCGTCCGGCTTCGCGCGCGCGACTTCTTCCGCAGCGAGCCCGGCACCCACGCCCGGCTTGTTCTCGACGTAGAACGATTGTTTGAGTGACGTCGATAGCTGCTGCGCCAGCTTGCGGGCAATCACGTCAGTGGTCTGCCCTGCCGGAAAACCCACGAGCACCTTGACCGGTTTCTCCGGGTAGTCGGCGGCAGCGGCGGGATGCATAGCGGCAAGCGTCAATAGCAAGGCCGTCAGTGCGGTTCTCGCGAAGTTCATGTCCTGTCTCCCTTGTTGCTTGTTTTTTGGTTGTCTTGTGTGTTCTAGCGAACGGCTTTTGTCTCCCGCAGCCCCTTGATGTCCCGTTCGGTGTAGCCCGTGGCCAGCAGGATTTCCTCGGTGTGCTCGCCCAGCAGCGGCGCGCGCCGACGTACCGCGCCAGGGGTGTCGCTCAGCTTGATGGGCACGCCGGCGACCTTCACCGGTCTGGCCGAGCCGGGCTGTTCGACGTCGACCAGCATCTCGCGCACCGCGTAGTGCGGGTCAGCAAAGATCTCCGCGGCGGTGTAGACCGGGCCGAACGGCACCTTGCCGCCGAGAACGGCAGCGATCTCTTCCTTCGTGCGCACGGTGGTGAATGCTTCGATCGCGTCGATGACCTGCTGCTGGTGCTGCACGCGGGCTGCATTGGTGGCGAACGCCTCGTCGGTGGCCATGTCCGGGCGGCCGATGGCGATGGCCAGCTTTTCCCAGAATGCGTCGGTGGCGCAGGCAATCGAGACCTGGCCGTCGCGCGAGCGGAACAAGCCGAAGGGGCACAGCAACGGGTGGCGGTTGCCTTCGGGCGCTGGCACCGCGCCGGTGTAGGACGTCTGGTAGACGATGCGCTCGCACATGGCCAGTACCGCATCGGTCATGGCCACGTCGACGAACTGGCCCTGTCCGGTGTCGCGCGCGCGGTGCACGGCGGAGAGAATGCCGATGCAGAGCATCAGCGCAGGTATCGTATCGCCGACGCCCGGGCCGATCTTCGTGGGGGTGTCCCGGTCGGGGCCGGTGATGCCCATCATGCCGCCCATCGCCTGCGACACGACGTCGTAGGCAGGCCATTGCGCGTAGGGGCTTTCGCCGCTGCGTGGGTCGCCGAAGCCGCGTACCGTGCCATAGACCAGACGCGGATTGGTTTTGCGCAGGATTTCGTACGACAGGCCAAGGCGCTCCATGACGCCGGCCCGAAAGTTCTCGACCACCACGTCGGCGCTGTCGATCAGCTTGCGCAGGATCTCGCGCCCGGTGCTGCTCTTGAGGTCCACTGCGATCGAGCGCTTGTTGCGATTGACGCTCTGGAAATAGCCGCCGAAGTCGCGCAGGGTGTCGTCGTCACAGAAGGGGCCGGTGATGCGGGTGCCGTCACCGGTCATCGTTTCCACCTTGATCACGTCCGCGCCGTGATCGGCCAGCACCTGGGTGCAGAATGGTCCGGCGAGCATCTGCGTGAGGTCGACCACACGCAGGCCGGCAAGGGCGCCGGGGGGATGGGTCTGGGTGTCTGCGTGGGTTTGCATGCGTGGGGCTCCGAAGTGTGGGGTATCAGGCGGCGGCATCGGCGAACCAGTCATGCAGGCGCGGGTAGAGAGCGGCGGCTGGCAGCGTGTCCAGCGCGGCGACGAAGGTCCAGAGTGCTTCTGCACTGGCCTGGCCCAGCAGGGCGCCGGCCTTGGCCTTGAGCTTGGTGGCCTTGGTGTCGTAGGGCGCCGGGGTGCTGAGATCGACGTGGCGGGACAGTGTCGCGCCGCTCCGGGTCAGCACCGTCGCATGGCAGGCGGTGTCGGTAATCGCCGGGTCGGGACGGATCTCGATGCGTCGCGCGAGGTCGGTCAATGAGGGGTCCTGGCAGCAGGCATCGGAAAACGACGCCAGCGATGCCGTGTCCACACCGGCCAGTACCATCGCCCCGGTCAGCGCGAGGCTGAACTTGGCCTCCAGGCCGGTCGCGGGCTGCGCGATGCAGCAGACCGGCAGCCATTGAGGTGCGATGGCCAGCGTGACGTGCTCGACGTCACCGGCCGTCAGGCGATGCTGTTCGCGCAGGCCGTGCAATGCCTCCAGCGCAGGATGCGTGCCGTGGCAGCACGCATGGAACTTGTACTGGACGTCGACAAAGCGGAAGGCTTCGGGTAGCCCATCAAACGGATTGTCGAGGCAGCCCTGTCCGGCGCCATGTGTGGTGGCGAAACCGCCGGCGCATTCAATGGCGTCAGGGCGGGCGACGAATCCCAGGGCTGCGAGGGTGGCGGACTCCACGCCCGTGGACGCCGCCATGCCTGCATGGAACGGCTTGGCCATCGTGCCAAACTGGCACTTCAGCCCCGACGCGCGCGTGGCTGCGAGACCCAGCGCGTGGGCCGCGCGTTCCGCATCGAGATCCAGCAGCCGCGCGGCAGCTGCGGTGGCGCCGAAAGCGCCTGACGTGGCGGTCTGGTGGAACCCGGCGTTGTAGTGCGGGCGTCCCAGCCATCCGCCGACGCGGCAAGTGACTTCCACCCCGGTCAGGAACGCTTCCAGCAGATCCTTGCCGCTGGCCTGCCGCTGTTCGGCCACGGCCAATGCGGCGGGCAGCACGGCAACGGTGGGATGGCCGACGAAGTCGAAGTGCGTATCGTCGTAGTCGAGCGCGTGCGCGGCTGTGCCGTTCAGCATCGCGGCCGCGCGGGCGGGAATGCGCGCCGGCAGGCCGATCGCGCTCGCTTGCGCGGTGCCGCCTTCGCCACTGACCAGCTCGCGCACGGCCACGCTGACCGGTTCGCGGGCACCCGCGATCGCTACAGCCAGGCAGTCGTAGACGGACAACCGCGCCACGTCGAGTGCGGCGGCCGGAAAGCGCAGGGCGCGGTCAACCGCGATGCTGGCGGCGAGGGCGGTAATGCCGGTGGCAGGCATGTTCGAAGTCATCGCTTGCCCCGGAGATCAGGCTGCAACCTTGCCCAGCATGGCATCGGAGATGATGCGCATCTGGATCTCGGAGGTGCCTTCGAAGATCTTGGTCAGACGCGCATCGCGCCAGTAGCGCTCAGCCGCGAAGTGCGTGGTGTAACCGGCGCCGCCATGGATCTGCAGCCCTTCGCTGGTCACGCGCTCGCACATCTCGCTGGCGAACAGCTTGACCATCGACGCCTCGGTGTCGGCGCGCACGCCTTCGTCGATTTTTTCGCACACGGTGTAGAGCAGGGCGCGGGATGCTTCGATCTGCGTCGCCATGTCGGCTAGCTTGAATCGGATGGCCTGGAAGTTGCCGATCGGGGCGCCGAACTGGGCGCGGTCCTTGGCGTACTGGATCGAATCCTCGAGGCTGCCCTGGGCCAGCCCGATCGAGCGGGCCGCCGTGTGGGCGCGCGCCGTTTCCAGTCCGGCGGTGGTCAGGTAGAACGCCTTGCCTTCCTCGCCGACCATGCTCGAGTGCGGCACGCGGCAGTTGTCGAACGCCAGTTCCCAGGTGGTCCAGCCGTGGTAGCCGATCTTCGGGATGACGCTGCCCTTGACGCCTTCGGGCAGTTCGCCGCGCGGCTTTTCCACCAGGAATGCGGACAGGCCCTTGTGGCGCGCCTTCGGGTCAATTACGGGATCGGTGCGGCAGATCACCAGGATGAAGTCGGACTGGTCGGCGAACGTGCACCAGTACTTGTTGCCGGTGATGAGCCAGTCGTCGCCATCGCGCACGGCGCGGCAGGAAATGTTGGCCACGTCCGATCCGGCATTCGGCTCGGACAGCGAGAACGCACCCAGGAATTCGCCACGCGCCATGCGCGGCAGGTACTCGGCCTTCTTCTCGGGCGCCAGGCCCTTCAGCGCGCCGATCAGGCCGTTGCCGCGGGCGATCAGGCTGCCCACGCTCATCCAGCCACGCGAAAGCTGCTCGGCCACGAGGCAGTACTCGTAGGCGCCCAGCCCAAGGCCACCGTACTCCTCGGGGATCAGGATGCCGAAGTAGCCAAGCTCGGCCATCTCGTCGATCAGGTCACGCGGGATCTGGCCTTTTTCAGGGTCCAGCTTGTTGGCGATCGGCAGCACGCGCTCCATCGTGAACTGGCGCGCTGCCTCCTGAATCATGCGCCGCTCTTCGGTCAGTTTTTGCATCGACGACTCCTCATTTTCGCATTGGTTCGTTTGTATGTACGGACATAGTAATCAGGATGTCCGGACTTTTGCAAGCGAAACTGTCGAGGTTGTTACGAAGCTAAGCGCGATTTATGCGCGGTTTGACGGCATGTATGCGGCCTTGGCGGCAAAGATCCCGGTTGACACTCGCCGTTTTCGTTGCAATTATGTGCGTACAAACAAAACGGAGTGGAAATGGAGAAGTGCCGCAGCGGTAACTATTTCGAGGACTTCCGGGTCGGCATGAAGATCAGGCATGCCACGCCGCGCACGCTGACCGAAGGCGACAGGAGTCTGTACATCGGGCTGACCGGCAGCCGGGCGGCGCTGTGCACGGCCGAGACCAACGCACGCGATCTGGGGATGGAACGGCGGCCGCTGGAAGACCTGCTGGTGTTCAACACGGCGTTCGGCAAGACCGTGCCGGATATCTCGCTCAATGCGGTGGCTAACCTGGGCTATGCGGAAGTGCGCTTTCTCGCCCACGTGTATCCGGGTGACACGCTGGCGGTCGAGTCCGAGGTTATCGGCCTGAAGGAGAACACCAGCCGCAAGAGCGGCGTGGTCTACGTGCGATCCATGGCGCGTAACCAGCATGGCCGCGAGGTGCTGAGCTGGGTGCGCTGGGTGATGGTGCACAAGCGGGACCACGGTGCGGCGTGCGCGGAAGCGGTGGTGCCGGCCACGCAGATGGTGGTGCCGAGCGCATGGATGCGTCGCAACGACTACACCGCGCGCGTTCGCGAGATCACGGCGATGACCGGCTTCGCGGACCTGTGGGACGACTACGCAGTGGGCGAGCGCATCGACCACCCGGGCGCGATGACGATCAACGACAGCGACCACAGCATCGCCACGCGCCTGTACCAGAACACGGCCCGCGCGCACTTCGACGGTCATGCCATGGCGGCCGGCGGTGGCCGGCGGTTGGTCTATGGTGGCCACATCATTTCGGTATGCCGCGCGCTGTCGTACGACGGACTGGAGAACGCGCTGTCGATTCTCGCCATCAACGGCGGCAGCCACGTGAATCCGACCTATGCCGGCGACACCATCGCCTGCGCGACGCAGGTGATCGAGACACTCGACCTGGGGCAGGGCCACCTCGGTGGTCTGCGGCTGCGCATGATCGGCGTGAAGAACGCCAGCGCGGCATCCATCGCGTTCCCCGCGCCCGGCGAGGGCCGGACCGCACATCCATCCAGCGTGGTGCTGGACCTGGACTACACCATCGCCATCCCAAGGCGGTAATACCCGGGCGCCAATGCCGAGGCGGTAACGACAAGGGGCGGGGTGATCCCCGGCCTGTCCGACCCATCGAGAACACGACACACGACACACACGAGAGACAAAGCATGACAACCGCGACACACCCGAGAGATGCCCTGTTTGCCGGCGAGAAAGCCTTTCCCGCGCTGGCCGCCTGCGAGCACTTTGCCGGTAGCGAAAAGCTGATCGGCAAGGCCATGGACCTGCAAGTGGAGTACGGTCCGGTATTCGACGTGACCTGCGACTGCGAGGACGGTGCCGCCACGGGGCAGGAACGCGAGCACGCGGAAATGGTGGCGAGGATGATCGCCTCCGACCGCAATCGCTTCGGGCGCGCCGGCGCGCGGATTCACGATCCGTCGCACCCGGCCTGGCGTCAGGACGTGGAGATCATCGTCGGGCAGGCTGGCAGCCGTCTGGCCTATATCACCGTGCCCAAGGCCACGCGTCACGAGCAGGTGGCGGAGGTCATCGCGTTTATCCGCGAGACCGCGCAACGTGCCGGACTGGAACGGCCGGTGCCAGTGCACGTGCTGATCGAAACCCACGGCGCGCTGCGCGACGTGTTCCCGATCGCCGAGTTGCCGGACATCGAGGTGCTGGACTTCGGCCTGATGGACTTTGTCAGTGGCCATCACGGCGCGATTCCCGCTGCGGCGATGCGCAGCCCGGGCCAGTTCGAGCACGCACTGCTGGCGCGCGCCAAGGCCGACATGGTGGCTGCGGCGCTGACCAACGGCATCGTGCCTGCGCACAACGTCTGCCTGAACCTCAAGGACGCCGACGTAATTGGCGCCGACGCCAGCCGCGCGCGCAATCAGTTCGGTTTCCTGCGCATGTGGAGCATCTATCCCGCGCAGATCCTGCCAATCGTCAACGCAATGCGCCCGGACTTTGCCGAGGTGGAGGACGCCGCCGGCATCCTGCTCGCCGCGCAGGATGCCGACTGGGGACCGATCCAGTACAAGGGCGAACTGCATGACCGCGCCACCTACCGTTATTTCTGGGAGGTGCTGGAAAAAGCCCGGGTCACGGGCATGGCGATGCCCGCGGAGGCGGAACGCCGGTTTTTTGCTGCCTGACGCAGCGGTACCGGCGCTCCGCGCGATTGCGCTGGCCCATTCGAAGCGCAGCCCGACGTTGCCGAACGTGCCGACGTTCACGCAGGCTGGCCTGCCGTTCCAGGCTGCCACGTGGTTCGGTCTCTTCAGCCCGGCGACCATGCCGCCCGGCCTGCGTCAGAAGATCAACGAGGACGTGACGCGCATCGTGGCGGAGCCCGCCACGCGTGCCAGCATCGAGGACCTCGGCGGCGACGCGGTCAACGAAGGACCGAAGGAGTTCTCGGCGTTCATCGATAGCGAGAGCAAGCGCTGGGCCGAAGCGGTGAAAGTCTCGGGCGCGCAAGTCGACTGATTCGTCGACTGATCCGACACTGATCCGACACTGATCCGATACTCGGCGGGCATCGCAGGCAACGGGCGATGCCCCGCGCCTTCAGTGGCGCGACGCCGCCGGATGTGGGCCTGGTGGGCGTAGACTGCGTGTCACGCCAATCGTGAGCGGCTGCCCGGCAGCCAGCAGGAGATCACCATGCCCCGATACGTCGCCTTTCTTCGCGGTGTCAGTCCGATGAACACCCGGATGCCCGAGCTCAAGCATTGCTTCGAAGCGGCGGGCTTCTCCGAGGTGCGAACGTTGCTGTCCAGCGGGAACGTTGTGTTCGGCGCGCGTTCGGCGTCCATCACAGCGCTGGAGCGACGCGCCGAGAAGGCCATGCACGCCGAGCTGGGTCATAGCTTCGGGACGTTCGTTCGGCCCGCTGGCTATCTCCTGGACCTGATCGAGGCCGATCCGTTTGCCGAGTTTGACCTGGCGCGCGGGGCCAAGCGGGTCGTCACCTTTCTCCGCAGTCCGGTGGCGCCCGATATCACACTGCCAATCGAGCGTGACGGCGCCAGCATCATCAAGGCCAGCGCGGCGGAAGTCTTCAGTGCATATTTGCCGGATCCGAAGAAAGGACCGGTATTCATGACGCTGCTCGAGCGTTCGTTCGGGAAGGACATCACCACGCGCACGCTGGACACCGTCATCAAGTGCGCGCGAGCCTAGAGACACGATCAAACGATTCTGGCGTACTTGTATTGTCTGCGACCGCGCGTCAAGCCAGCACCGCTTTGCTTCAGTTTCTCAATTTGATCGCGTCTCTTGGACGCGGGGCCAGGGCTCAGCCTGAGTTCTGAATGCCGCCGAAATACAGGTCCGTGCGGCGATGCTCCCATGCCGGTAGCGCCTCGCGCAGGCCGGCCACGCGCTCTGTATCGAGTTCGGCGGTGATGAAGCCGGTGGTGTCCGGCATACAGGCCAGCACGGTGCCCCAGGGGTCAATGATCATGCTGCGCCCCAGGCAGGGCAGGGCGGGTCCCGGGCCGCCGATCTGCGCGGCGGCAATCACGTAGCACTGGTTTTCGATGGCACGGGCCCGCAGCAGCGTTTCCCAGTGGTCGCGTCCGGTGTGCACGTTGAAGGCGGCGGGCACCAGCAGCACGTTGGCGCCGCGTGCGCGCAGGGTCCGGTACAGCTCGCCGAAGCGCAGGTCGTAGCAGATGCTCAGACCCAGGGTCAGGCCGGCAGCGTCCACGGTATGCAGGCCGTCCCCCGGCGCGAAGTCGGCTGACTCGCGATAGGGTTTGCCATTCACCACGGCGTCGTACAGGTGCACCTTGCGATAGCGTGCGGCAATGCCGCCATCTGGCGCGAACGTGATGCCGCTATTGCCGAGGCGGGTCGCGCCTGGCAACCGTTCATGCATCGAGCCCAGATGAATCCAGCAACCGGTGCGTTGCGCCAGCGAGGCGATGTGCTCGGAGACGGGGCCCGGAACCGCGCTGGCGGCCGCCTGTAGCGCGTTGGCATCGCCGCGGACGTCGCTGTACTCCGGCGTGACGATCAGTTTCGCGCCGTCCGCCGCGGCGGCAAGAATCCAGTGTTCGAGTGCCGCCAGGTTGGCCTCGCGGTCCTGCCGGCTGTCGATCTGGATGGCAGCGACTTTTATCCGCATCGTTCCGCTCCGTTCTGGTCTTGCTGCGCGGCAAGCGCCTGCGCCACGATCCGCGCCGCTTCGGCCAGCCATTGCGCGCCATCGCCGCCGTGCAGCGTCTGCGCGGTGCGCGCGTCCGTGAAGCCGTCGGCCAGTACGGCCAGCACGACGCTGTAGGCGCCTACGGTCAGAATGCCGGCGTCGTGACGAAGGCCGGGCAACTGTCCGGTCTTGTTGGCCAGCATGGCGCCGGCTGGCAGCGCCGCGCCGAAATGGGCGCGCTCGCGCTGATCGGCCAGTAGCCCCAGTGCGAAGTCACGCAGCGGGGCTGGCAGCGATCCATCGCGCAGCAGCCAGCACAGCGAGGCCGCAGCGTCGCTGGCGCTCGTGAAGTTGTCCAGCCCTGCGGCGCGCGCTGCGGCGTCCATCATGCGACGCTGCAGCCGCGTCTGCCCTAGTCCCGCGCGATTGCACCAGTCGTTCACGCCCTCGAAGCCGAGCAGTTCGATCAGCGCATTGGTCGCCAGGTTGTCGCTCAGCACGATCATCAGCCGCGCCAGTTCCGCCAGCGTCAGGCTCTGGACACTGGGCAACTGGCTGAGGATGCCAGTACCGCCCACGCGCTCGAGTCCGTCCAGGGAGAAGCGTTGCTCAAGCTGCAGATGACCCTGCGCCACCTGTTCCAGCAGCGTGAACAGGATCGGCAGCTTGATGATGCTGGCCGATGGCTGCACGCGCTCGGCCTCGCGCTCCAGCACCACCTTGCCATCGGCAAGCCGCAGGCTGATCGCCACACGTGCCTGCGTGCCGGCCAGCAGCGGTGCCAGCGCGGTTTCTACCCGCGCGCGAAGCGCGGCCGCATCGGGAATCCGGTTACCTAGCGGAAATGCCACGAGTTCCATATCGCCTCCTCAGACCAGCAAGAAGAACAGCCCAGAGAACAGACAGAGATTCACGATGATCACCGCCCAGCCGTTGTAGAGCATGTACTTTAGCTGGGTCGAACGGGCCAGGCCCATCTGTCCGAACATGTCGGAGGTAGGGAAGGGGCCGAACCAGTCGATCTGCGAGCTGCCAAGGATCACGGCGGTGGTGGCCGCGGGGCCGACGCCGGCGGCGGCCAGCAGCGGGCCGAAGATCTTGGCCGTGAAGGTCATCTGCGCGACTGCCGCGCCGGGGATGTGTCCAATCACGTTGAACCACAAGATGATCACGCACAGCATGGCGCCGCCGATGCCTGCCAGGTGCGGGCTGGCGATGTCGAGCAGTGCGTGGTAGGCGTTGAGCTTGTCCACCAGTACCAGCACTGGGTTGAACAGCCAGAACAGGAAGAAGATCCAGATCAGCTTGCCCGCACCGGCATACATCGCCTGAAGGATGGCGCGCGGACCCATGCCGCCGGCCAGGCCGGTGGTGGCAGCCAGCGAAACCATGACGATGATGGCGAAGGCAAAGCCGGCCTTGACGATCACGCCGGCGGTGGCCAGACCAATGATGGTCAGGCAGAACGCCCAGGCGGCACGTACTGCCGTGCGCGGTGGCGTGGCGGACAGGTCGAACGCGGCGATGCCGTTCTTGGCTTCATCGTACTGGTGCTCGGCCTCGGTCATCTTCTGGATGCGGCCCGACATGAACCAGCCGCTGGCAAGCGTGGCCGCCGCCATCGGGATGCCGGCCACCATCAGGTATTCGGGGTAGCTCAGTCCGGTCAGCCCCAGCACGGTCACGACGTTGGGCGTGAACGGTCCGAGCACCAGGCCGGCGGAACCCGCGGTCTGGAACAGCGCGGCCACCGCGGGCGGCGACAGACGCACCGCCGCGGCGATTGGGATCACCACGGCGGCGATGATGGCGTTACCACCGGCCAGCGTGCCCAGCGCGCCGCAGATCAGCGTGGAGGTGACCATGATGCCGAGGCGCACGCGTACCTGGTTGGACAAGCCGATACGCCGCACAATGGCGCGCACCAGTTGCTCGGCGGCGCCCGTGCGCGAGGCCACCTCGCCCACGCCGGCGCCCAGCACGATGATCAGGCCGACAACCGCGATAAAGGAGCCGAGCGAGTCGGCCAGCAGTTTGCCCATGCCCACCGGCGTCGTGCCGGTCATGATCGCGCCGAGCACGATGGCGGCGATGGTCGACAGCACGATGTCAACGCCGAGCAGCGCGATGATGGCGAACACGAGCACGGGCGTCAGGCCCCAGAGGTTCGTCTCGCCGGGCATGGCCAGGTGCGTGTACAGGGCGATTGCCAGACCCGCCACGAACACCGCGATCGCCGCGATGCGCCGGCTCGGCTGCAGGTCTGAGGAAGTGGGGGCTTTGCTTGCTACTGATGTCATGTGACGGCTCCTGCCTGCTCTCGTCTTATCTTTGTGTTGTCTTGTATTGCTGGACGGGCAGGCCTCTGCCGGCGCTGCCCGCTCCCGTCCCTGTGCTCGCGATGTCCGCGAGGCTTACTGCGGCGTGATGCCAGCCTTGCGGATCACCGTGCCCCAACGCTCGTATTCCTGACGGATCTGGCGGGCAAAGGCATCTGGCCCGACCGAGACCGGGAAGGCGCCGGCATCGACAAGGCGCTGCCGCGTGTTGGCATCGGCCAGTGCAGCCTGGAAGGCCTCCACCAGGCGGGTGCGAACCTCCGGCGGCAGCTTTGCCGGCGCTACCACGCCATACCAGGCGCTGACGTCATAGTCCTTGTAGCCCTGCTCGGCGAAGGTCGGGACGTCGGGCAGCTTGTCGTTGCGTTGCGTGCCGGTGATGGCGAGCGCGCGCAGCTTGCCCGCCTTGATGAATGGCAGGGACGACGGGAAGTTGTCGAAGATGACTTTGACGTTGCCGCCGATCGCATCGTTGAGCGCCGGCGCCGAGCCCTTGTAGGGCACGCTGATCATGTTGGCGTCGTTGAGTTGCAGGAACCAGGCCATGCCAAGGTCGTTGATGCCTCCGGCACCGGCGTTGGCGTAGCTTTCCTTGCCGGGGTGCTTCTTCGTGTAGTCCACGAACTCCTTCAGCGTGCGGGCCGGGAAGCCGGGGTGCACGCTGAGGATGTTGGGGCTGCTGACCAGATTGACGACCGGCGTGAAATCCTTGACCGGGTCATAGGGCGGCTTGGCCAGCAGATGCGGCGCGGTGCCGTGCGTGCTGACCGTGGCGAGGCCGAGCGTGTAGCCATCGGCCTTGGCGCGTGCCACGGCATTCATGCCGATGGTGCCGGCCGCGCCGACGCGGTTGTCGACCACGATCTGCTGGCCCAGGATCTCCGAGGCCTTGCTGGCAACGATACGTCCCACGACGTCGGTCGGACCCCCGGCGGAAAAGGGGATGACCAGCGTGATCGGCCGGTCGGGATAGGCGGCGTGCGCCAGCGTGGCGGTGCCCAGCGCGATGGCGCCGAGGACGGGCGCCAGAAGGAAGTGTCTGCGTTTCAAGTTGGGTCTCCTCGTGGTTCTTGTCGGGATGGATGTGTCGGGGGCGGCGGGCCGGTAGTCCCGTAGTTCGGTAGTCCGGCTCAGTGGCGCAGGAACTGTCCGGCGGCGGCGCCGGTGGCGCCATCCGGGCCCCAGACCTGCACGCCGTTGACATAGACCGCTTCGATGCCGGCCGACGGCTCGCACGGCTGCGTGTAGTCGGCGCGGTCGATTACCTGTTCGGGATCGAACAGCACGAGATCGGCGGCGTAGCCCACTTCCAGCACCCCACGCCCGGGCAGGCCAAAGACCGAGGCGGGCAGCGACGTCATGCGGCGCACGGCGTCTTCGAGCGTCAGCAGGCCCAGTTCGCGGGCGTAGTGGCCGAGCACGCGCGGAAAGCTGCCCCAGAGCCGTGGGTGGGGGTAAGGGCCGGGAATGCCATCCGAGCCGATCATCGTGCGCGGGTGAGACAGCACGCGGCGCAGGTCGCCCTCATCCATCTGGAAATAGATCGCGGTGGCCGGCCCGAGCCGTGCCGCCGCTTCCTCCAGCGATACATGCCAGTCGGCGGCGATGGCCGACAGGTCCCGGCGTGCCTGCTCGGGATGCGGCTGCGAACTCGTGACGATGATCCGTTCCGCCTCGCCGACGAACTCGGGCAGCAGCACCGTGGAGCTGGCCGTGTAGGGGTAGACGTCGAGGGATACGTCCTGGGTGGCCAGCGCCTTGTCAATCAGGCTCAGGGTGACGGTGGTCTTGCCGAAGTTCTTGCGCCCGATGCATTTGTGGTGCGAGATCACGACGGGCAGCGCGGCTTCGCGGCCGATCTCCAGCGTTTCGCCGACGGCCTCGATGACCTGATCGCGCTCGCTGCGCATATGGGTGGTGTAGATCGCGCCCGGGTGACGCGCGGTCACGCGCGCCAGGGCCACCACTTCGGCGGTTGGCGCCGCGCGGCTTGCCGGATAGCTGAGGCCGGTGCTCATGCCCAGGCCGCCATCGCTCAGCGCCTGGTCGAGCATCGCGGCCATCGCCTCGATTTCCTCGGCGGTGGCGGCACGCGTGGTATCGGTCATCGCGCCCGCGCGCAGCGTGCTGTGGCCCACCAGCAGACCGACGTTGACGCAGGGTGGCGAGGCGTCCAGCGCGCGCCGGTAGTCGGCGACGGAGGGAAAGCGGTAGTCCGAGACCTCGCCCAGCAGCATCAGCGGCTGCGGCAGGCCGTGGGTCGGCGTTAGCGGCGCGATGCTGATGCCGCAGTTGCCGGCAATCACGCTCGTCACGCCCTGGCTGGTCTTGGCCGGCATTGCAGGTGTGCTGAGCAGGGCGCTGTCATCGTGCGTGTGCACGTCAATGAAGCCGGGCGCCAGCACATGGCCGGTTGCGTCGACGGTACGCGCGGCCTGCCAGCCGGAGCAGTCACCGAGCGCGACAATGCGTCCGTCCGTCACGGCCATCGCGCCCGTACGACGTGTGGCGCCGGTACCATCGATCAACGTGGCGTTGGTGAACAACAGGTCGCAGGATGGCATGGGATCAGTCCTTCGGAGATAAGCGTTGGCGCGGGGGCGACTCAGCCGAGTGCCGCGTAGGCGAGGATCTCGACCAGCATCTCGGGCCGCCCGAAACCCACGGTCACGATGGCCGCGCGGTTGGGATAGGGTGCCGGAATCATCTCCGCATAGACCCGGTTGAAGACGGCGAGATCGGCACGGTCGGTCACGTAGACGATGACCTGGGTCAGGTCGGCAAGGCTACCACCGGCCGCGTCCAGGGTCTGCTTCAGGTTCTGCAGCGTCTGGCGCGCCTGCGCTTCCATGCCGCCTTCCACCACGTTGCCGTCGGTGCCGGTCGGGATCTGCGTGGTGAACAGGATGCCGTTGCCCAGTACTGCCCATTCGACGGGAGCAGCGGATCGAGGCAGGCCGGTATCGATGATCTGTTTCATGGTGTCTTGTGCGGGTATCGGTGTGAGAGGAAACGATGTTGGCCCGGTGTCAGCGCACTAGCGCATCAGCGCGAACGCAGAAGCATCCAGCGGCGAGGGGCGGCCGGCCATGGCGTCGGCGAGCAGCGCGGCGCTGCCGCAGGCCAGCGTGAAGCCCAACGCGCCATGACCGGTGTTGAGCCACAGGTTGTCGTACGGCGTGGCGCCGATCAGCGGCTTGCTGTCGGGCGTGGCCGGCCGGCCGCCGCACCACGAGGTTGCCGCATCGAAGTTCGCGCCGTCCGGGAAGGTTTCGCGCGCCTGCCTGGCGAGCAGGGCGACGCGACGTGCATCGGCACGGGGATGGCGGCCAATCAGGTCGACCATGCCGGCGATGCGCAACTGCTCGCCCAGACGGGCATAGACCACCTTGTAGTGCAGGTCCGTCACGCTGATGGCAGGGGGATGATGGTGGCCCGGTTGGGTCGGCGCGGTCAGGCTGTAGCCGGTCAGCGGATACAGTGGCAACGTCACGCCAAGCGGCGCCAGCATCGGCACGCTCTGCATGCCGGCGGCGACCACGAAGGCGTCGGCCTCGATGTCGCCCGCATCGGTGCGCGCGGCCACCAC